>DNIP01000113.1:517-12322 GCA_003499325.1 Oscillospiraceae bacterium | reverse complement strand
ATAATATCATGACCTTCAATCAGGATAACCTTGACGGCGATGCATTCCATTATTTCGGAACCAGCGTCACCTACGGTGAGATGTACGGACTCCGCGACGCTTACGCACGCGGCTTGAAGATGGCAGGTGTTAAGGAAGGCGACGTCGTTACCCTCTGTCTGCCCGTCAGCATTGAAAATACCATGCTGCTCTTCGCGGTCAATTTCCTGAACGCGATCAGCAACAATGTCAACTTCTTATACCTCAAACACGATTTTGAAACCTACACCACCGAGAAAAACTCTCATATTGTCGTAACGCTCGACGCGTTCCTGCCTTATTTCGTCGATCATCTGGAGGAAAGCACGGTTGATACGGTCATCGTCATGAGCCTCGATGATTTCCTCCCCGAGAAGCGCAAGGGTATGTTTATGGATACCTCTGAAATGCCCGAGAAAATGCAGGAGGTATTCAACGTTGATCAGATCATCAACTGCCTGATGAACCTCGACAAGGTCAAGGGCGTGAATTTCATCAAGCTCGACGAGCTGAGAAAAGCAGGCGAGCAGAGCGATATTCCGCTGCCCTACGGTCCTACCAACCTTGACAGAGATATCAGCTACTACTACACCAGCGGTACCACCGGCAAGCCCAAGTGCGTTGTCTATAAGGAATACTCCCTGAATGCGTATGTCGAAATGCACGCAGGTCTTGACACCAAGAATGTTGTCGGTGAGCGTAATTTCCAGTGTATTCCGCTGACGCATATGACCGGTGAGCGCGTCTGTACCATCATGCCGCTCGCAAGAGGCGGTACACTGGTGCCGCAGCCGATCTATAATAACAAGACCTTCGCACGCGACCTTGCCGCTTCCAAGTGTAACTGTGTTGTCGCGACAGCCAGCTTCTATATGAAATCGGTCAAGCAGGGCATTCTGGGCCCCGACGCACTCAAGCACCTAACCCGTCCCGCTTCCGGCGGTGAGCCCATCACCAAGAGCTCGGTCGAGAAGGTTGACGCGTGGCTCCGTGCCAACGGCTGTAACACGCGCTATTCTCTCGGCGGCGGCGCTTCCGAGGAGGGCGGCGCAACGCTGGTTACTTACTTCATGAATGAAGAGACCAAGACCAATGAGACCGGTCTGCCGCTCGAACCGCACGTTCACGTCAAGCTGGTTGATGACGACGGCAACCTGATTACCGAGGACGAGGTGCTCGGCAATCTCCACGCCACCAGCCCCGCTGCCGCGGATCGTTACCTCGATAACCCCGAGGCGACCGCCGAGCGCTGGTATGTGGATGAAGAGGGCACCAAGTGGGGTGTTACCGGCGATATCGCCGTGCGCCATGCCGACGGTTCCTATAACATCTTAGGCAGAGCCTCTGATTCCTACATCAATGAGGACGGTGAGAGAGTTTATCTCTTCCAGATCGAGTATTCGCTCGATCCCGAGGATCCGATCCTCGAGTGGGAGGTCAGCGCGTTCAAGAATGAGTGCGACGGCTACGACGTTGTCGGTCAGATCATTCTCGATCCCAAGTGCAAGACGCCGAAGAATGAGCTTGTTGACTACTTCTGCAAGAAGTATCATCTGGACGCCATCAAGTTCTATGAAGAATTCGAGCTCGGTGAGATCACCAACAAGCGTGACTTTGTCCTCTTAGCTCACGACTACAAGGGCTATGCCGCTCCGTGTGACGAGAATCATCACTATCTCGTCAACTATTCCGAGGACGGCACCACCACCAGACGCAAGGTCGGTATCATTCATTATCAGTATTGATTAAGCGAAAACAGAAGCACCGTATGACAAAAGGGTATCCGCATGGATACCCTTTTTCTGTGGTGCGCCCGACAGGCGTTTGATTCATAGGAATTGCATGAGATCGTGATTGATGTGTGTAAGCCGCGTTTCGTTATATTAATCTATTAATTGATGCAATAAAACCGTCCATCTCATCAAAAATAACTTCTACAATAATTGACCAGTTGATGCCTTCATAATCATGTACCAGGCGATGTCTTAAACCGGATACGACACTCCAGGGAATGTCCGAATGCTCCTTTTTGAAATCCGGGCTAAGCATATATACCTGTTCACCAATGTTGTACAGCGGAGTGGTAACAGCCCATTGAGAGAATTGATCATCAAGGAGCATTTCACGTGTGATATGATGCCCGTCCATTTGCTTTTGAAGTGAAGCCCACGTTTTAACGATCTTTTTCAGACGTTCCTTATCAGTTGTTTTCACGCGATCTTAACTCCTTCCTTCATTAATGTATCATAAAAAGGAGTTCCCATATTCACTTCGCTGATTTCGAACACATCAGCTTCTTTTCCGAGGGCTTCTCTCAAATCTTCCGCAAAGGCAAAGATATTAGACTTTTTAAAATTCTTACCCCCGAAAACAACAATATCGATATCGGAGTCAGGTGTTTCATCGCCTCTGGCGTAGGAACCAAACAGGAGAGCATACTCGGCGCCATATCGAATCAGAAGTACTCTTACACATTTTTCGATTTCAAGTCTGGTCGGCATATCGGGCACCCCTTTCTTTATTGTCTATATAACTATTATATTTATCTGTAAGTAGTATGTCAAGAACTCAGCTCTGTAGACGTTTATGCTTCTGAATAGAATCAAAAAACACCTACTGTGGCATTTGGAGTCAAACAAAGCTTCCGTGTTATGAGCACGGCGACCCCGTTCACTTAGCAGTAGATGTTTATGGTGCGCCCGACAGGACTTGAACCTGCACGGATGATCCACTGGAACCTAAATCCAGCGCGTCTGCCAATTCCGCCACGGGCGCTTATATGAGCTGAAAGTTGAAAATGGATAATTGAAAATGTATTTTTGCATCCACTTCCATTTTCAATTACCCATTATATATCATTTGTCAGTCAAAATCAAGTTATTGTTTATCGTCATTCTTGTTGATCACATGTACATCCAGTTGATTGTAGGGGATGGCGATCTTGTTTTCATCAAGCGTGTTCTTGATGCCCTCCATCAGGGCGTAGTATACCGTCCAGTAGTCCTTGTACTCGCAGTAGCAGCGAACGGTGAATTCCAGCGCGCTTTCACCGAATTTTTCGAGCCTGACCTTTTTCGGATAATTCTCGTCATCAATCACAAGGTTTGTATGCTCGATTACATCGGTCAAGAGCGCTTGCACCTGTTTGATATTCGCGTCATAGGGGATGGGGACGGTGATCGTGACACGGATCTGCGGATGGGCAGTGTAGTTGTTCACCTCGGCGTTCGAGATGACCGAATTCGGGATGATGACGTTGGTGCCGTCATAGGTGCGGATGTTGGTGTGCATGACGTCGATCTTCTGCACAAAGCCCGAGTACTTGGTGAATTCGATGAAGTCGCCCGTGACAAAGGGCTTGGTGAACAGGATCACGATGCCGCTGGCGATATCGTTGAGTCGATCCTTCAGCGCCAAGGCGACTGCCGCGGCAGCTGCCGAGAAGAACGCGACAATGCCCGTGATGGAGATGTGCAGCGCCGACATGGCGGCGAGCAGGGTGAAGGCGTAGATCAGCAGGCGAACGCATCGAGAGATGAAGTCAACCAGCGAGGGATCGACCTTTTTGCGCTGCAGCGCTTTGCGTGTGAGGGATACCAAAATGATCGAGATAATGATACCGATCACGGTGATGACCAAGGCGCCTCCGAGATCGGGCAGATAATTGACGATGCTCTGTGTAAAGCGGTTCCACATTTCTTTGATGGAGTCCATCTATTCAGCTCCTTTTTCATAGTTGTTGGATAAGTTTCCGCGTTGTCGTTGTACTGCGGCAACAAATCAATTGTTTTGCTCGACATTATTCTATCGAAAATGATTGACAAAAGCAAGTGGATAGATGTAAAATTTTAATAAAGACATGGTAAGGCTCCCTCGCAGCCCAATATCATTTAGTTAAGAAAAGAGTATCTCGCTGTGGCTCGATCAATTGATACAATTCCTCTTTCTTGACTTAATGATACTGCACTCGGAGCCGGGCGATTCCTACAAATAACAGGAGGCGGTAATATGAAAGCGTTGATCACAGGAGCGTCATCGGGTATCGGACGCGATATGGCGCGTTATCTGGCGTCAATGGGCTGGGATCTGATCTTGGTCGCGCGCCGTGAGGATAGGATCAAGGAGCTGAAAAAAGAACTCAACAACGTCGAGGTACGCTGTATCGTCACGGACGTGGGGAAGAAGTCGGATTGCTACGCACTGTATGAAACCGTCAAGGATGAGACCATCGATATGCTCATCAATAACGCGGGCTTTGGTCTGGCGGGTGAATTCGTCAAGACGGATCTTGACACCGAGCTGAATATGATCGACGTCAATGTGACCGCCGTGCATATTTTGACCAAGCTGTTCCTGCGTGATTTTGTCAAGCGTGACAGCGGTATCATCCTCAATGTCGCGTCATCCGCGGGCTTTATGCCCGGGCCGCTGCTCTCGACCTATTACGCGACCAAGAACTATGTCCTGCGCCTGACAGAAGCAATCTATGAGGAGCTACGGCAAAAAGGAAGTCATGTGCATGTATCGGTACTCTGCCCGGGGCCTGTGAACACGGAGTTCAACGACGTCGCCAAGGTGAAATTCGCCGTGGACGGTATCTCGTCCGAGGAATGCGCAAGGATCGCCATCGATGGCGCAATGAGGGGCAAGCTGGTCATCATTCCCGGATTAATGATGAAGGTAGGGCTGTTCTTCCGCCGCTTCGCTCCTGAAAAGCTGTTGCTGAAATTGGCATACGGCTTCCAGAAGAGGAAGAACGAAAGATGAGTTAGGAGTTAGGAGAGAGGAGTTAGGAGTTGTGGGATAATCCTGTGGATTTTTTGATTGAAAAAAGACAGATAACAATAACGCTTGCATCTCTGAGATAGAGACGCAAGCGTTTAATTTTATTATTTGAATTGTCGAGCAAAGCGAGTAACCTAAACTCCTCACTCCTCACTCCTCATTCCTAACTATTAATATACCGTCATCAAGGGATTGAGCGTGCTGCGCTGGGATTCGGCTTCTTCGATGAATTCCGTCGCCTTGAAGCAGCCCGCTACCACGCAGTCGGAGGGATCGGGAGCGATATGTACCGAGATGCCCGTTTCTTTTTCAAGACGTTCCTTTATGCCGTCGAGCTGAGCGAGTCCGCCTGTGAGCATGATGCCGTCCATCTGGATATCGCCGAGCAGCTCGGGCGGGGTGTCCTCGAGCACATCGACGATCGCGTTGATGATGATGGTGGTGATATCGGCGATCGCTTCCTGTATTTCGGCGGCGTTGACCTCCATCGCGCGGGGCAGTCCGCGTAGAGAATCCCTGCCCTTGAGGCGGAAGGTCTTGTTCTCGTCCGCCTCTGCGGCGCAGGCGATCGCTTCCTTGCAGGAGCGCGCCATCGCCTTGCCGATGATCAGACCGTGCTTGCGGCGCACGTATTTGATGATCTCTTCATCCATTCTGTTGCCCGCGGTCTTGATCGTTTTACTGACGGACATACCGCCCAGCGACATAACAGCGATATCGACCGTGCCCGCGCCCATATCGACGATCATCACGCCGTGGGGCGACATGATATCTCTGCCGCTGCCGAACGCCGCCGCTTTCGCCGCTTCGATCAGCAGAACGCGCCTGACGCCGAAGCTCGAGATCGCGCCGACGATCGCGCGCTTTTCGACCTCGGTGATCTCGCCGGGGATGCACGCGACAACACGCGGCATGACGACGCGGCTGGTGCAGACCTCCGCCATGAAAATGTTGACCAGCTCCTCCACAAGACCTGATTCGGCGATCACGCCGCCCTCGAGCGGGAACACGACGTTGATCTTTGCCGAGGTTCTGCCGAGCATTTCATAGGCTTCATCACCTACGGCGAGGATCGTATTATTATCCTTATTATACGCGATGACCGAAGGCTGGTCGATGGCGTTTGTGTTATTGTTAACCCTGAGTCGGGCATTGGCGGTGCCGAGATCCAAAGCGATATCCATTAGTATTCTCCTTATGAATTGGTTTCTGTCACGTTTATTATATACAAGTTTATTGCCGTTTTCAATATCAAATTGCTTATATCACCGTTGATTCGGGATATTTATTCTGCGCGGAGGCGATGGTGGCACAGCAGATCAGCGCGGGCTTTGCGCGGCTGAGCACCTTACAGCAGTTGCCGAGGGTGTAGCCCGAGGTGATGATATCGTCGATCATCAATATCCTTTTACCCTTGACCGAATCCTTGTCGATCACCTTGAACGCGCCGTTGAGGTTGGTTTTGCGCTCCCGGTATTTGAGGTGGTGTTGTTTCTTTGTGCGCTTGATCTTGTCGATCATTTCCCGATAGGGGAGATCGAGCAGTCTGCCGAGCTCCTTGGCGAGCAGCGCGGATTGATTATACCCGCGCTTCTTTAAATCCCTCTTGTACATCGGAACGGCGGTAATGAAGTCGAATGCCTCGCCACGGTATGCGTTTTCGATATCCCTTGCGAGCAGGGCGGCGATCTGCGGAATGTATTGGGTGCGGTCGTGGTACTTTAAGCGCAAAATCATGCGGCGCACGCTGCCGTCGTAGACAAAGGTAGAAATACAGCGAAAGCCCCTCGCGCCGCTAGGGATCGGAATGTGCTTGCGGCGAATCTTATCATAGCATGCTTCGCACGCGATCTCGGTCGCTTCGATCAGCGCAGAGCAATAGGGACAGCGCTCGGGATAAAACAGCGCGGTGAGCTTGCGGACAAAATTCATATCAATCCCTCATCAAGAATGTTTTCAGCCCCGTGTAGCGCAGGATGCGGCGGTTGTTCTCGACCATATAGCGCAGGGCGTTTTCGTCGCCGATGATGATCAGCATCTTCTTGGCGCGGGTCACGGCGGTGTAGAGCAGATTGCGGTACATCAGCTGCGGCGCGCCGCGGAACATCGGCAGGACGACGCAGTCGAATTCATTGCCCTGGCTTTTGTGGACGGTACAGGCGTAGGCAAGCTCCAGATCGCCGACGCTGTCGCTGTCGTAGGTCGCGACGCGATCGTCAAATCGCACCTTGTAGACCTTGGAGGCGTTGTTGACCTCGATCATCACGCCGATATCGCCGTTGAACACGCCCTCGCCGTATTCGCCGTCATCCTTTGTCCAAGTGATATCGTAGTTGTTGCGGCTCTGCATGACCTTGTCGCCCTCGTTGAGGGTATAGTAGCCGACCTTCACGCCGCGCGGGGGATTGGGATTGACCAGTGCTTGCAGGCGGTTGTTCAGCTCATAGGTGCCTAAGATTCCCTTGCGGGTAGGGGAGAGCACTTGGATATTCTCGTGCAGGTTATAGCCGTAGGCATTCTTCAGCCGTCTCGCGCACAGGTCGCCGACCGTTTCGGCGATATGCTCCTGACTGTAGTCGGGCAAAAAGAAAAAGTCGTTGTCCCTGATGCGAATGTCGGGCATCTCGCCCTGTACGATCTTGTGCGCGTTGGTGACGATCAGGCTTTGCATCGACTGGCGGAAGATCTCGTTCAGCGTGACGACGGGGATGGTGTCCGACGCGATCAGGTCATACAGCACGTTGCCCGCGCCCACGGAGGGGAGCTGATGGCTGTCGCCGACTAAGATCAGGCGGCAGGAGAGCGGCAGCGCGCGCATGAGGCTTTCGAGCAGGGCGGTGTCGACCATGCTCACCTCGTCCACGATCAGCGCGTCGGTGTTGAGCAGATTGCGCTCGTTGCGCTTGAACACGGGCTTGTCCTCGATATCGTAGCTCACCTCGAGCATACGATGGATGGTTTTGGCTTCTTCGCCTGTCACGGCGGTCATCCGCTGAGCGGCTCTGCCCGTCGGGGCGCAGAGAGATACCTTTTGCCCGCTTTCTTTTAGCAGTCGGATGATCGCGTTGAGGGTGGTCGTTTTGCCGGTACCGGGGCCTCCCGTGAGGATCAACAGCCCCGTCGTCAATGCGTCGCTGATCGCCTTTTTTTGCAGGGCAGCGTATTCGATACCGCTTTCCCTTTCGATCGCGGCGATCTTTTCCTCCGCGCCGCCGATCGCCTGCGCGGGGAATCGCAGCAGCATCTTCATGCGCGCCGCGATATAGGTCTCGCCGTCATACAGCGACGGCAGAAAGATACACTCTTTCTCTTTGATAGTGTCAAGGATCAGGGTGTTATCCTCGATCATCTCTTTGAGCGCGGATTCGCACGCGGCAGGGTCGATCTCCAAAAGGCTCGCGGTCGCTCCGATCAGCTTATCCTGTGGCAGACAGGTATGCCCGTTAAGACGGTTATGCTTGAGGACGAACGCCAAAGCCGCCCGCACGCGGATGCGCGCGTCCTGCGGGGTGTTCTGCGACAGGGCGATCATATCGGCGGTCTCAAAGGAGATTCCGATCCCCTCCTCGCATAATACATACGGATTCTCTTCGATATGTGCGATCGCGTTGTTGCCGTACTTCTTCCAGATCTTCACCGCGGCATTCGGGCTGACGGAGTAGTTCGCGAGATAGATCATCAGCTCGCGGATGCCGACCACGCTTTTGAGCTGTTCGCTGATATCCTGCGCCTTTTTCAGCGAGATACCCTTTAGCTTTGCGACGCGCTCGGGATCGTTCTCGAGCACAGTCAGCGTATCCGCGCCGAATTCCAGCACCAGCCGCCTTGCGGTGGAGGGGCCGATCCCCTTGATCGCGCCGCTCGACAGGTATTTGAGGATGCCGTCCATGTTCTCGGGCATGGTGCGTTCAAACGCCGATACCGCGAACTGCTCGCCGTAGGTGGGGTGGTTCTTGAACGTGCCGAACAGCTTGACGCTCTCGCCCGCATTGACCAGCGGCATCACGCCGTTGGCGGTGATCAGCGCCTCGTCACCGCTGATTTCCAGCACGGTATAGCCGTTTTCTTCGTTTCGGAAGATGATGTTCTCTACCACGCCGTTTATTTCAAATAGTTGTTCGTGATTAGTCATAATAATCCCTTGCGTGAAAATGATAATATCGGTAATTCTACTGTTGAATTTTTCCTGAAATTGTCTTATAATACTCATATATGCGTGTATAAGCGGAAAAGCCGATATTTCGTATATATTGTATGGCAGAAACCAGTATACCATATATTTTGTGAAAATGCTACCTTTTTGAAATCAGATGAGGTGAAATTATGGAATTTGTCGCAAATGAAGGCAAGAACGTTGAAATAACCGTCAACGGTGTGACCTATATGCGCCACGCAATCAAGACGCATTTTGTCAAGCAGGGCGAGGATTACATCGAGATCTTTAAAAAGTATGTACAGCCCTTGTATGAGGAGGGCGATATCGTCAGCTCCTCCGAGAAGATCATCGCGCTGTGCCAGGGCAGAGTCGTCAAGCGCGAGGAGCTCAAGATCGGCTTTTGGGCAAAGTTTTTGTCCAAGTTCGCTTCCCACCCCGATACCGGCGTAGGCGTAGGCGAGACCATCAAGATGCAGTACGCGATCACCAAGGTCGGTCTGCCCAAGGTGCTGTGGGCGTCCTTTGCGGGCGGCGTATGCAAGCTCTTCGGCAAGAAGGGCGTTTTCTATGAGATCGTCGGCTCCGAGGTCGCGGGTCTGGACGGCTTCTACGATCATGTCTGGTCGGAGTACAGGGATATCGGTATTGAGAATCCCGAGAACCCCTCCGGCGTTTGTGATGAAATCAAAGAAAAGCTCGGTATGTCCTGCATGATCGTTGACGCAAACGATCTGGGTCAGGAGGTTCTGGGCTACTCCTCCGATATCAAGCTCAGTGAAGAGGAGCTCCACGGTCTGATCGCCGACAACCCCTGCGGTCAGGGTCAGGAAACGACTCCGATTGTTTTAATTCGAAAGAAGAAATAATATCCGAAGAACGGTTCACGGAGAACGGTTAACGGTGAAGGGAAACGCTTCGCGTTTTGTAAACGGTTTGATTATCAAAGTATCAACAAAGAGGATTATCATGGCTGATTCCTATGTAGAGATCAATCTCACGCGCCTGAGCAATAATGTCAGGGCGATCTTGGAGAAATATCCGGAGTATAAAAGCTATATCGGCGTTGTCAAGGGCGACGCTTACGGTCACGGTATGCGCTCTGTCAAGGCGCTCCATAACGGCGGCTTGCGGTATTTTGCCGTGTCTTCGTTGGAGGAAGCCTTTGATCTGCGCAAGTATAACGCTCATGTTCCCGTTCTGTGCCTGGAGCCTGTCGCGATCGAGCGATTAGGTGAGGCGGCAGATCTGGATCTGACCCTCGCCATCCCGGATATCGAGTACTTACGAGCGATGCTCGCAGCGGATGTGAATCACAGCTTCAAGCTGCATATCAAGGTGGACGCGGGCTTCAGCCGACTCGGTTTGAAGGACAAGGGCGAGATCAAGGAAGCGGTTCAGCTGATCAACAGCTCGCCGCATTTCCTCGAGGGTATCTATCAGCACTTTGCGACGGCGGGTATCTTTGATCCGCATTATGATAACCAGATCCGCCGCTTCAAGGAGCTGACCTCGCTGATCAATCTCGACGAGATCCCGATCGTGCATCTGGGCAGCGGCGTGTCGCTGGTAGCGCACCCCAAGATCGATATCGCGACCGGCACCCGTATGGGGCTGATCATGTACGGCTACAATATCAGCCCGTCCTCCTACGGCAGCAGCGTGAAGGATCGCCTCAGAGATCTGCGCGATAAACGCAATCAGAAAAAGTATCATCTGACCGAGACCTATCGTGACGTACAGCTCGATCTTTCTCCTGCGATGTCTTATAAATGCCGAATCCTGCAGATCAAGGACATCAACGCGGGCGAATACGTCGGCTACGGCGCGGAGTATCAGGCGCCGGAGTTGATCAGCATTGCGGTGCTGCCCGTCGGCTACAATAACGGTATCGGACACGCCAACTACGGCAGAGTCGTTGAGATCAACGGCAAGCGTTATCCGATCATCGGCGAGATCGGCATGAATATGTGCTGCGTCAAGGTCGATAACCGCGTTAAGCTCACCGACACCGTCACCCTGCTCGGCGGCGGTATCAGCCTCGGGCGCTTCTCCCGCGCGTCGGGTCTGGGACTCGCAGAAGTTCTGCTCGGCATCGGTAAGAATAATGAGAGAATCTATATCAAGTAGGTGAACGGTGAATGGTGAACGGTGAAGGTTTCTCGCTTCGCTCGTTCAATTCTATTCTTTGTAATCCCGCAATCATTTACTGAAATCGGAGGCGATTTTATGGCAATGTCAGTTACTAAGTGGCTGATGAATAAATTCAAGGATATCAACAAGGAGAGGATGAACCGCCACATCGAGATCATCCAGCAGCAGAGCGGTAAATCCAAGTTTTATATCAAGTGTAGTCTGATGTGGAACTTTTTGACGCAGGGTACGGGCTACACCGATTATTTCCGCGGACATTTTATCGACGCGACCAATGAGGAGAAAAAGACCTTCGCGACCGCAAAGCGCTTTTACCGCCTGATGGCGTACCTCAATGATGAAGAGTACATCGTCGTATTAGGCGATAAGCTGATCTTCGACGAGGTGTTCCGCGATTATCTCAAGCGCGATTTCATCAACCTGCGTAAATCCACTCCTGACGACCTCAGAGAATTCCTCAAGGACAAGACCATCGTGTTCGCCAAAGAGACCAAGGGCGAGGGCGGTCACGGTATCTCAAAATGCGTCGTCAAGGAGATTAAGGACGTCGATGCGTTCTACAAGCAGTGCAAGGAAAACGGTCAGTTCCTGATTGAGGACGGCATCAAGCAGCATCCCGATTTAAACCAGATCAACCCTAACGTCGTCAACTCCTTCCGCGTCATCACGCTCCTGAACGATAAGGGCGAGATCAA
>DNIP01000113.1:0-436 GCA_003499325.1 Oscillospiraceae bacterium | reverse complement strand
CTGCGCGTCAATCAGGATGACAGCGTCGTCATCGGCTGTACCAACGATCTGTATTTCAGCCTCGGCGCTGACGGCAGGATCGACAGTAATGTTGTCGATGACTACGGCAAGGTCTATGACACCCATCCCTTGACAGGCGTCAAGTTCAAGGACGTCTACATCCACGGCGTGCAGGAAGCCTTTGATATGTGTATCGACGCGCATAAGTGTATCCCGCAGTGCCGCTATATCGGCTGGGATATCGCGTTCTCCGAGAACGGCCCCGTCATCGTAGAGGGCAATGAGTACCCCGGCTACGGTCTTGTCCAGCATTACGCGCTGAAGAACAAGCGCACCGGCCACCTCAAAGAGGTCGCCGATCACCTCGGTGAAGAGTATAACAGAATCAAGCTGTAAAGTATGAGCCTCCCACATCGGGCAATATCATTAAGATAAG
>DNIP01000154.1 GCA_003499325.1 Oscillospiraceae bacterium | reverse complement strand
ACGGCAATATCAAGGAATCGGGGCTGCGCTATGTCCACAACGACACCTGCTACCCCGCCCTGCTGGTCATCGGACAGCTGATCAATGCGGTTGAGTCGGGGCGCTATGACAAGGACAAGGTCGCCCTGCTGATCACCCAGACGGGCGGCGGATGCCGCGCCTCCAACTACATCTACTTACTGCGCAAGGCGCTGAAAAAGGCAGGCTACGGGCACATCCCCGTGATCTCGCTGAACTTCAATATGCTTGAAAAGCACCCGGGCTTCCAACTGACCTTACCGATGCTGTACCGCATGCTGTACTGCGCGTTCTACGGCGATTTGATGATGCTGATGGCGAACCAGTGCCGCCCGTATGAAAAGCGCAGGGGCGACACCGACCGCGTGGTACAAAAGTGGGTCAACCGTCTGCTTGACGAGAGCGCCCGCAGCTCCACCATGCGCTACAGCCATGTCAAGAAGAACTATCGGCTGATCGCGGACGACTTCAACAAGATCCTCGGCGATACGCCGCGCGACAAGGTCAAGGTCGGCATCGTCGGCGAGATCTATGTCAAGTTCTCCCCCTTGGGCAACAACAATCTAGAGCAATTCCTGCTCAAAGAGAATGTCGAGCCCGTCATCCCGGGCTTCGTCGACTTTTGTTTATACTGTGTTTATAACGGTCTGGTCGATTATGACCTGTACCGCATCCGCCCCTTCAAGGCGTTCGGCTCCAAGTTCCTGTACCGCTTTTTGCTGAATAAACAGCGCTACATCCGCAAAATGATGCAGGAATACTACCCGAACTTCATGCCGATGGCAGATTTTGACGAAACGCAACAACGCGTCAAGGGCTATATCAATCAGGGCGCGAAGATGGGCGAGGGCTGGCTTTTGACGGCGGAAATGCTCGAGCTGATCAGCGAGGGCGTGAACAATATCATCTGCACCCAGCCGTTCGGATGCCTGCCCAACCATATCGCGGGCAAGGGCATGATGAAGCCGATCAAGGAGCGCAACCCCGGCGTGAACATCGTCGCCATCGACTACGATCCCGGCGCCACCGCGATCAACCAGGAGAACCGCATCAAGCTGATGCTGTCCAACGCGGAGCACTGATCATGCTGGTTGAAAAGCTGAAAGAGTACGCGAACAGCGGCACCTATCCGTTCCATATGCCGGGACATAAACGGGCGGGCGGAAATGGGCTCCCATATGAGATCGACATCACGGAGATCGACAGCTTTGACAATCTGCACGACCCCCGCGGGTGTCTTTCGGAGCTGCAAAAAACCGCAGCTGAGCTGTACGGCGCACGCCATGCGTTCGCGCTGGTGAACGGCTCGACCGTCGGGATCCTCGCCGCAATGCGCGCGATGACAAAGGACGGCGACCGCGTGCTGATCGCCCGCAACAGCCATATGGCGGTCTATCACGCCGCCGAGCTGTGCCGACTGAATACGGAATATATCCTGCCCGACACGGTCGATGGGCTCGGGATCTTCGCTTCGATCTCTCCCGCGGCAGTCGAGCGAATGCTGAACGCGCATCCCGATACCTCGCTGGTCGTCGTCACCTCCCCCACCTATGAGGGCGTGGTATCGGATATCAAAAGCATCGCCGCTATCTGCCATCATTACGGCGCAAGGCTATTGGTTGACGAAGCGCATGGGGCGCATTTTCCGTTCTCGGACAGATTCCCACAAAGCGCTGTTCCATGCGGCGCGGACGCGGCTGTGACAAGTCTGCACAAGACCTTGCCTGCTATGACGCAAACGGCGCTGCTGCTGACGAATGACGACGATTTAGCAAGGGAATTACAGCGGCAGCTCTCGGTTTTTGAAACGAGCAGTCCGTCCTATGTACTGCTCGCGTCCATCGACCGCTGCCTGTCATTCCTAAAGGATAGTAAAGGAGCATTTGTTGACTATACCAAACGGCTCGATCACTTTTATCAAGCCGCAAAATCACTGCGGCATCTGTCCGTAGTGCATGACGAGTTGATGACCGCGGTGAATGTGTTCGACTTCGACGTCGGCAAGCTCTGCATCTTCGGCAACGGCTGTATGAGCGGCAAAAAGCTCATGGATATATTGCGTGCAGACTACCATCTTGAGCTCGAAATGGCGCTCGGCGACTATGCGCTCGCGATGACCTCCGTGTGCGATACCGACGAGGGATTTGACCGCCTGATCAACGCATTGACACAGATTGACAGCAGGTGCACACAATCGGATCATTCGAATACCATCACCGTCTCTCCCCTGCCGCAAAAGCGATATACCATCAGTGAAGCTATAAATGCAGACGGAGAAATGTGCGATATCGATCACGCAGAGGGCAAGACCTCACGCGAATATGTCCGTGCCTATCCGCCGGGCATCCCGATCCTCGTGCCGGGCGAGGTGATCGACCGCGAGGCGCTCATTCAGCTCGGGGCTTTGAGGGTGGCAGGAAACGAGATCCTCACCGATCATTCCGCCTATCCGCTAATTTCAATAATCGGTTGACAAAGCACGCGCCGCGTGTTAGAATATACCTACATAAATCAAGGAGCTGACAATTATGAAAAGAATCCAGACTATTGAGACTCGTGATCTTCAGAAAAGCGTAAAGACCGGCGGCTGCGGCGAATGCCAGACCTCCTGCCAGTCCGCTTGCAAGACTTCTTGCGGCGTTGCGAACCAGCAGTGCGAGAAGTGCCTCAGCGAGAAGTAATTACGTCTGAACACAATAAGGAATTTTCAGCCGTTATACCGCCAAGGTCTGACGGCTTTCCTTATGCCATGATTTAAACATTGTTCATTACGGAGGAGCTTATGATACACCGTTATAAACTCAACGACTACAACATCGTGCTGGATGTTTTCAGCGGCAGCGTCCATGTGGTGGACGATCTCGCATATGATATCATCGGGATGTACGAGGATACGGACAAAGACGGCATCGTCGCCGCAATGCTGGAGCGATACGCTGACGACGATACGGTCGATGAAGCCGAGATTTGCGACTGCATCGACGATATCGAGGAGCTGAAAGAGCAAGGCAAGCTGTTTACCGCCGACGATTACGCTGATCTTGCCTTTGACTTCAAGGCGCGCAACACCGTCATCAAGGCGCTGTGTCTGCACGTCGCGCACACCTGCAACCTCAACTGCGAATACTGCTTTGCCAGCCAGGGCAAGTATCACGGTGATCGAGCGCTGATGAGCTTTGAGGTCGCCAAGCAGGCGATCGACTTTTTGATCGAGCACTCGGGCTCGAGGAGGAATCTGGAGATTGACTTCTTCGGCGGAGAGCCCTTGATGAACTTTGACGTCGTCAAAGAGACCGTCGCCTATTGCAGGAGCTTCGAAAAGGAGAAGGGCAAGAACTTCCGCTTCACGCTGACCACCAACGGCGTTTTGCTCGATGACGAGGTGATCGACTTTGCCAACAAGGAGTGCCACAACGTCGTGCTCAGCCTTGACGGCAGGAAAGAGGTGCATGACCGCCTGAGAAAAACCGTCAACGGCAACGGCAGTTATGACATCATCGTGCCGAAGTTCCAACACTTTGTCAAGCGGCGCGGCAACAAGGGCTACTACATCCGCGGCACCTTCACCCACAACAACACCGATTTCACCAACGATATTTTCCACATGGCCGACCTCGGCTTTACGGAGCTCTC
>DNIP01000168.1 GCA_003499325.1 Oscillospiraceae bacterium | reverse complement strand
CATCATTTTTTAAAAAATCAAAAAAGCTGTCGCGCAGATGAACGCGACAGCCCTTGATGTGGTTTGTTATACTAAGTATCCATTAAACGCTTTAACAAATTTGTTAGCGAGAAATTTCGCAGAGCAAGGCGGAGGACGCAGGCATACTGGCGTATGTCAAGGACGACAACACCGCTATGCGGAATTTATCGCATTAAATGTTAAAGTGTTTTAATGATACTTAGTATGAGGGTGCAATAAGAAGAGCCCTCCGAGGCGGAAAGCTCTATCGTTTCATCGATTATTGTAATCATTTTTGAGGATCGCGCGCAATACGGTATCGCACACTCCCTGATTATTGCGGTCTGCCTGACGCAAGGTGCCCTCATACCGCATACCGCACTTCTCCATCACTCTGCCCGAGTTCGGATTGTTCACGTCATGCCCAGCCTGGATGCGGTTCAAACCGACAGCTGTAAAAAGATAATGAATGACGGCACTGAGTGCCTCGGGCATCATTCCTCTGCCCCAATAATCATCGCTCAGACAGTAGCCCACCTCGGCGGATCCCACCTCTTCATTGAGCCATATCACGCTGATACTGCCGATGACCTGTCCGCTGTTCTTTTCCTCGATCGCCCAATAGTAGGCGTCGGGCTTCTCATAGGTGCCGATCACGTATTGTATGTAGCCTTTGACATCCTCAACATTCTGGTAGGGCTGCCATGTCATGTAGCGCGTGACCTTCTCACGCGACATCCAGTTGTCGAACGCCTGCTGTGCGTCATTCAATGTGAACCGCCGCAGGATCAGGCGCTCGGTCTCGAGCGGAACGGTTCCTGTGTGTTTCATGAATACCTCCATAAAGACAGGGGGACGGTATTGACCGCCCCCGTTGTTTTCTTATTATCCCTCGTTCCGCAACAGCAGGAAGCTGCGGCTGCGGATGGTGACACTGTCGTCGCCGATCTCATAGCCGCCGAGGAAGTAATATTCCTTCATGCCGTCGGCGTCGAATTCGATGGTCTTGTCCTCGTCGCTCGGATTGATGAACGCCGTGAAGCTGCCCCTCTTGTAGACGAAGGGATATTCCTTTTCCCTGGCGTACACGATCTCAAAATCGCTCTCGTTCATCAACTCGGGATTGGCCTTGCGCAGGGCGATCAGCGATTTGAGGTTCTCATAGATACTGCCGCCTACGCCGATCTGATCCTCGACGGTGGGGTAGCCCTCGCTGTAGTCGAGCGGCAGATAAAGCATCTCCTCGTCCGCATCGGAGAAGCCGAGGTTCTTCTCGTGGTTCCACTGCATCGGGGTGCGCGAGCCTGTGCGGGAGAAGCCGCCCTCCTTAGAGATCAGGTCGGTGCGGTAGCGCATACCGATCTCGTCGCCGTAGTAGACGAAGGGCACGCCCGGCATCGTCATGATGAAGGCGTGACTGAGCTGTACCATCCATTCGCTCATGTAGAACGGCGCTCTGGGCATATCGTGGTTGTTGGTGATGAAGCTGATGTAGCCGTGATCCTTGGAGCAGAGGTAGGCGGGCACATAATCCGCTAAAAAGGCGGTGATGTCGCCGTGCGCACCGTCGGCAAACACACTCAGGTTATCACTGTCGGGGGTGGCTCTTTTGCGGAACAGCTCGTTGTAGCCGTTGCCCTGATGGTCAAGGTAAAAATCCGCGTGGAAGCCCGCGTTGACGATCGCGCGCAGGGGATTGCTCCATTCGCTGACCAGCACTGCGTCGGGGTAGTCGCTGTCCATCATCTCGCGGATATTGCGCCAGATCTTGGCGGTCGCGACCTTGTCGTCGTCGTTCTTGACCAGCGAATCCGCCATATCGACGCGGAAGCCGTCGATGCCCTTGTTAAGCCAGAAGCGCATGATATCCTTGAGCGCGTCAACGGTCGCCCATGCCTCGGGAGAGTCGGACGAGAACTGCCACTCGGGGTGGGTGACCTCATAGAAGCCGTAGTTGAGCGCGGGCTGAGAGGAGAAGTAATTGACCAGATAGTTGCCGTCGCGCTCGCATACGCCGCACATCATGCGGTATTCCGCGGGCGCGTCCCATACGCATTTGGTGAAGATGTAGCGGTCGTCGTGCGGAGTCGGAAAGCCCGTCTTAGCGCTTTGGAACCACTCGTGCGTATCGCTGGTGTGTCCGGGCACGAGGTCGAGCAGGATCTTCATATCGCGCTTATGAGCCTGCTCCAACAGGTGCTCAAAATCTTCCATCGTGCCGTAGCGCGGGGCGATCTTCTTGTAATCGCGCACGTCGTAACCCGCGTCCATGAACGGCGAATCGTAGATCGGGTTGATCCAGATCGCGTTACAGCCGAGGTTCTTGATATAATCGAGCTTGGTCACGATACCGCGCAGATCGCCGATACCGTCCGAGTTGCTGTCGCAAAAGCTCTGGGGATAGATCTCATAAAAAACGGAATTTTTCAGCCAGCTTGTACTCATGTCGTTCACTCCTATGGTTGGGTTATGATGGATTGGTATTGCCTATACCAAAATATTACAATATGCGACAGGGAGTGTCAATGTTTTTTTGGAGAACGGTTAACAGTTAACGGTTAACGGTGTCGGGAAACGCCGACGCGTTTTGGATTGATATGATGTCTGCGAAAGATAACGTCTGTCACTCTATGGTAAGCCGTCGGACGTTTGTTGTTTTTATAAATCGGGTGAGGGCGAAGCCCTCCCTTCACCGTTCTCCGTTAACCATTCACCGTTAACCGCATATGATAAGAATGCCAATGCTTTCCATCCAGCAATCTTCACTTGCTTGCGGACGGCGGATATTTTATCATGGATTCAGATATGAGGTGTGCGTATGACGGTTGAGATGATCGGGGAAAAGACGATATTGGTGTCCCTCGGTGAGGGGGATATGCGGCGGTATGCGCTCTCTTTGGACGGCAGCACCGACAAAATACAGTCGGGGCTGAAGGATCTGCTCTGCCGCGTGGGGGAGATCTGCGGACTGGATCACCGCGGCAAGAGCTATCTGATCGAGGCGCTTCCGACGAACAAGGGCTGTCTGCTGATCATCTCGGTGCATACCGTCAAGCGTCGCAGAAAGTTCCGCATCAAGCGCAGTCAGGCGCGTGAGCTTTGCGTGTTCTTCGACGCTGACGCGATGCTGGACTTTTGGCAGTCGCGACCGCAGGGCGGCTATACCGTCTATACCTATGAGGGCAGGTACATCCTCCTGCCCTGCGGCTCTGTGACGGCGGATATGACGGCGCGCCTGAGTGAATACGGTGAGCTGTACCCCGTGAGCGACGCGGTTTTCGCACGGATTCGGGAGCACGGCGCTATCCTTTTGAACGGTTGTCACCCCAAGACCCTGTCCAGAGAAGCCATGTAGGCGGCGGGGGAGTGGCTGTCCGCGATACTGCACCGCGGGATCCCGTTCGCGGGCGCGGTCAGGTCGTTCAGATCAGCCCCGCTCGACAAAAAGTTGAGCAGATCGGCGTAGTCAGACGCCATCGCCGAGAGGACAATATCCGCGGCGGCGTCATCCATGTTCCGCGACAGCATATGCGCGAATGAGATCATGAATTCATAGAGACTCAGCTTGCGGTCGCCGACCTGCCTGCGACGGCGGTAATAGGCATTGACATTCGGCGCAAGGTCATAGACAGCGCCGATGAAGCTGTCCACGGGTCGCTGACGGGTGAAGCCGATGTAATCTTCGCCCGTGAGCTGACGAAAGCGCGCGGCTATATCGCCCGCATCCGACAGCGAGATGTTTTTGCCGTACTTGGTGTAGCCCCAGCCCTCCGGCGGCACGCGGGCGAACAGATCCTCCTGCCGCACAAGATTGAAGATGCAGTTGTAGCGATTGGTGCGGCGGCTGAGCGTGGTGGAGGGCGAGGCGAAGGTATAGGCGCAGACGCGCTCCAGCCCATGGCGGTCGCATAATCGCTTTGCGAGGATATTGGCGACGGCGCCGCCGCGGCTGTAGCCTGTCACAAAGAACTCGGGCTCCATCCCGATGGCGTGAGTGAATACATAGTCGCCGAGCCTGAGCTCCGCATAGTCCGCCGCCTTCGCAAAGCCGCTGTGCTCGGCGGAATAGCCGACCTCGAAATTGGAGTACCATTCGTCGCCCGAGGTGCTGCGCAGTACGACGGCGACCTGCAAACGGTTTTCCCTGATGCGGCTCCCGATACACATGCCGGCCTTATCGCGCTCGGAATTCTGATACGCCGCTGTGATGACGTCGCCGTAGCCCAAGGCGCTCAGATTATCGCGCAACAGCTTTTCATCCTCGGCGCTCATGCTCAGCGCCGCCGCGACACAGCAGGCTGTCGGGCTGAAAAAACAGCTGTTCTGCGGCAGAAAATCATGCTCCGCCGCAATTCTTTGCAGGGCGGTCTGACGCGGTGCATCCGAGATCGGCCAGCGCAGCAGCCATTCCTTTTTATCGGGTTTGATGATCATAATACCCTCCATCGTGTTGACTAAATCGTAATTTGTGCTATAA
Source organism: Oscillospiraceae bacterium (assembly GCA_003499325.1). GTDB lineage: Bacteria > Bacillota > Clostridia > Oscillospirales > Acutalibacteraceae > Ruminococcoides. The sequence goes on along the minus strand of DNIP01000168.1, from coordinate 7,173 downwards.
TAGCAAATGTCAAATCACGATCACAAAAGCATGCCGCTTTTACGGCTGCTATGTATAAGGAGAGGTTTTATGAAACGGATCATTTCGTTATTGCTCGCTGTGATGCTCATTCTGTCTGTTGCCGCTATGGCAGGCTGTAACAAGGAAAATAAAAAGGCTGAAAGCACTTCTTCTAACGCGTCAAGCGCGTCGAGCGCGCAGAGCGCTGCGTCGGTTCCCGAGGGTGCGACTCCCATCGCTACCACCGCCGAGGGCAAGGCAACCGGCTACACGAAAGTCGATAAGGATGAAAAGGGTCATGTCGTGCGCAGCTATACCTATGATTCGCTCGGCAAGCTGCAGGGCTCGATCGGCTATGAATATGACGATAATGATTTTGTCGCCAAGGAGATCCATTATAAGACAGACGGCACAATCAGCACGCAGGTCGTATTTGAGCGCAACGAGAACGGCTTTGAGACCAAGCGCACCACGATGGACGCACAGGGCAAGGTGACGTCGAGCGTTGTGACCACCTATAGTGAGGACGGCACCGCCACCCGCACCGAGTATGATGCGGACGGTAAAGAGATCAAATAAGATTCCATCATCGAAAGCGTCGGCATAAGCCGACTCTCGCCATCAACTATAAAAAAGAAGCAGGAGTTCAGGCTCCTGCTTTTTATTATGTCCGTTTTCGGTTGTGTTATGATAAATTGATTTGTTATTCGCACAGTCCGCGCAGCTCGGCGATCGCTTCCCTCGCGTCGGGTGCGCCGAATACCGCCGTGCCCGCGACGCAGATATCCACGCCCGCCTTTGCGGCAGTGGCGATGGTGTCCTTGGCGATGCCGCCGTCCACCTCGATCAGGGTGGAGAGCCCGCGGCTCTTGATCTCTTTTTTGAGGAAGGTGACCTTCTCCATCATATCGGGCATAAAGCTCTGTCCGCCGAAGCCCGGCTCCACCGTCATCACCAGCACCATGTACAGCCTGTCGAGATACGGCAGGACGATATCGGGCGCGGTGCCCGGCTTGATCGCGAGGGCGGGCTTGATCCCGCGCGCCTCGATCAGCTTCAGGGTCTCGTCAATGTCGCTGTCGGACTCGGTGTGGAAGGAGATGATGTCCGCGCCCGCGTCGGCAAAATCGTTGATATAGCGGTGCGGTTCACTGATCATCAGGTGGACGTCAAAGGGCTTTTCGGTCGCTTTTCTGAGCTTTTTGATGACCGGCGCGCCAAAGGTGAGGTTCGGCACAAAGTGACCGTCCATGACGTCGAGGTGCATGATATCCGCGCCGCCTTGATCGATACGGACGATCTCGTCGCGGAACACGGAAAAATCACAGGATAACAGGGATGGTGCAATTAACATTTGGTTTTCTCCTTTTCTTGCACAAAGTGTAAATCATGGCGAAGCCAATTCATGCCGCGGCATGAATTGCGCCGAGTTCTTAACTTGTGATTGCAGGTTTAGGTCGGCGATGATTGCTCCCCTACAGGGATACAGCCGTTTTGTTTCAAGGGAAAAAGGCACGTGTGCCTTATGGTCGCCTGACCAGCTCGGCAATAAGGGTCGCGGCGACCCAGAAGCCGATGTAGATCAGCAGCTCGACGATCGACAGCCGTGCTACAGAGGCGTACAGCGCGAGGGTCGCGCTCAGCAGGATACCCAGTATCATGCCGAAGATCTCGATGACGATACCCAGGCTGATGTTGGACTTGACGCTGATACAGCCGCCCACGGCGCGTGCCAGCGAGCCGATGCGGCCGCGCGTCGCGACATAGGCGCGGGAGGCCTCCTCCACCTTCTCGGTGGCTTCATCGATGACGTTGGAGTAGCCCGGCGCAGTGACCTTGACCGAACGGTAGAAGATCTCGTAACGGGTCGCGATCAGCTCGGGGGTGATGTTGGCGTCGGTGGTGCTCACGATGAACGAAAGACCGGTTTTTTCGGCGCGCCGGATCTGCGTTTTGAGGGGATCCGGCGCTTCATAGGACAGTCCCAGCACCGCGACCGCTTGTCCCGCGACCGCGACATACGCGATCTCGAGATTGCCGCCGCGCTTCTTGAAGGGGATATCGGTGGTGGGGATGGTGATGTGGTAGCGGTTCATCAGCTTCATGTTGCCGATCAGGATGCGCTCGCCCTTGATCCAGCCGACCACGCCGCTCTTGTCCTCGTACATGACGCTCTCGACGGAGGGCAGGACATTGTTGTATTCCATCACCAGCTCGTCAAAGACCGGCGCAATGGGCGAATTTGCCTCCCGCAGTACCGCGGTGGCAAGCAGCAGGTTCTCGCTGATCCTGTACTGCTGCAGGGGGTACATCTCTTCGAGCTTGACGGAGCCGTTGGGAAAGAGGTCGGTGGCGTTGAACATGACGGCGTTGGTGTCGCAGAACTGGCGAACCGACGGATAGCCGGCTACCATCGCGTCCTCGCGCAGCATCTTGCGGCTGAACAGCAGCATGGGCAGGTTGCCCGCGAGCATACCCGTGAACGGGATGCCGATGCACAGCATGACCGTCAGCGCCGATACCGCGCCCTGCACGCTCTTGAAGATGATCGCGTAGAGGATGGTGACGACGAGGGAGCTGATGATCGCGATCGGCGCCATCTTGCCGGTGAGCTCCTCACTCGGGTCGGGCGCGTAGGAGATTTTCAAAAAGTCCGATAAAAAGCGGGTGACATGCTGATAGGCGATGATCCCCTTGGAGGAGGTCGTGCCGCTGACCAGCCTGCGCGCTGTTTCTACGTCGTCATATATCTTTGCCGCATAGGCGGGGGAGTGTGCGCTGATGAATTTAAAGTTGCTCTTGACCCTCAACGCCATCAGCAGTCTGCCCGTGGCGTTGAGAATCAGCGCGAATGCCACGACAAAGCTGTACAGATGGTGGTCGCCTCCGACAAAGGAGGTGCAGGTAAAGAGGGACACAAGGCACTGTAAAAAGCACGCGATATACGCGAGCGAGATCACGGTGCCGCAATTAAACTTAAAGCGTGCCAACGGTTTCAGTCCGTCGATCAGGGTGTGACGCGCCACCAGTCCCAGCGCAAAGGTGAGGATCAGGTACAGCCCGCAGAAGGTGAAGGCGGTTCCCGCGCCGTTAGCGGCGACGGTCGCCGCGCCTGCCATGCGCTCCCAGATCGTCAGTCCGAGCATACCGATGCCGATCAGCAGCGCGAGCAGCAGATGGGTGAGCTGCCGCTTGATATTCTGGCGGATGGTGTCAAAGATGTACTGCTCGTCCTCGTTGTTGCTGTAATCCATCGAGCGCATCTGCTCGTCCTCGGACGGTGTGGTGATGCCCGAGGAGATGACGGCGCCCAGCACACGGAAGAACTTTGTGACGCGCGAGCGCTTCTTTTTCTTGGGCTTGGGCGCTTCTTCGTCAAAGTTGTTGCGCATGATCTCTTTGTTTTTCTGCTTCTGTGCCGATTCGGTCTTGTGACGCGCGGCAATCTGCGTGAGGGTATACAGCAGGCTCTGGTGCGGTCTGACCATCGGCTTGGTCGCGTGATAATTCCCCGAGATGGTGGGGTCGGTGGATTTGAGATATTCGTCGTATTCGCTTTCGACCACTTCGGTGAAGCGACCCGCCTTGAGATAGAGCTTATTCACGCTCTCCTCATGCTGATACACGGGGATGGTCTCCACGATCGTATCGCCCGAGGGCGTGTAGGGCTGTGACGGCTTCTTGGAGGGGCGGGCTTCATGATGCTCCGCGGGATGCTCAGGCTTCTCGGGCGCCTGTGCGGGATCGAGGCTGACGTCGATGTCGTCGATATCCTGCACATAGATGTTGCGCAGCTTCTTGACGTCCACCACGTCCTCGATGATATCCTCGGCGATGGTGGCGTTGGGATCGAGCTCCGGCTCGAGCTTGACCTCGGGCGCGTTGATCTTCTCGGGTATGCTGAACTCCAGCTTGCCGCGGATCAGCTCGTCCTTGGTGACCTCCTTGCGCCGTGCCGCCGCTTCTTCCTCGAGCGGCTGGTGGCGGCGGAATTTCACCTGTTTATCTTTTGTGGAGTAGATCTCCTCCATCTTGTTGTCGAGAGACTGTGAGGATGAGTCGTATGCCGCTTCATTGATATCGGTCAGCTCGTCCTCTGCCGTATGATCGACAGGCAGCTCGATGATACCGTCGGATTTATCCTTGTTATCTCCTCTGTCCCAGCGGAATATACTCATGTTTCTCATCTCCTTTATGTGTCACGCAAGGCGTGACAGTGATGTTTTGCATTTCAGCAAAGTGATGTGCGCACTGCGCGTGATGAGTGAAGTTTGCCTTACGGCAAGTTGCGGGAGGGCATATTGCCCTCACCCGATTTGATATCGATCGAAAACGCGACAGCATTTTCGATCACCGTTCACCGTTAACCCAATATGTTATCTGCTTTCAGCTACCTTGTACATCAGGATGCCTGCGGCTACCGAGGCGTTGAGGGAGTTGATCCTGCCCTTCATCGGCAGGGAGACGATCACGTCGCATTTCTCGCGCACGAGGCGGGAGATTCCCTTGCCCTCGTTGCCGATGACCAGCGCCGCGCCGCCGCTAAAATCGGTTTTGCGGTAATCCTCGCCGTTCATGTCCGCGCCGTAGATCCAGATGTTGCGGCGCTTTAGGTCGTCGATGGTGTCCGCGATATTGGTCACTCTGGCGACCGGCAGGTATTCGAGCGCGCCCGCGGAGGCCTTGTAGGCGGTATAGGTCAGTCCCGCGTTGCGGCGTTTCTTGATGATGACGCCGTGTGCGCCGACGCACTCCGCCGATCGGATGATCGCGCCCAGGTTGTGCGGATCCTCGATCTCATCGAGGATGATGATAAAGGGCGGCTCACCGCGCTCTTCGGCGAGGGAGAGGATGTCCTCCACAGAGGCATACTCCTTCATCGCGCACAGCGCCGCGATCCCCTGATGCGCCGCGCCGCCCGTCATGAAGTCCAGCTTTTTGCGCTCGACCTCCTGCACGGGGATGCCGGCTTTCTTTGCTTTGGCGGTGATCTCCACCGCGGCGCCCGATTGGTTGCCCTTGGCGACCATCACCTTGATGATCGAGCGTCCCGCGCTGAGCGCTTCGGCAACAGGGTTGCGCCCGATCAACAGCTCGTCGTTCTGATACGGCTGATTCTTTTCGTTATTCATAGGCATACCTACACATCATAATCGTACTTATACCAATACAGTATACCATATATAGTAGGTGGCTTTGCTTCTTCGCAAGAATAAAAGCGAAAAATGAAGCAGAAATTATACGATCGTCACCGCTCTTTTTCGGCGATTCTCTCCACGATCCCGAATCCGCCGCTGACAGGGTCGCGGAACAGGTCTGTTTTCGGCGGGAAAATCGTGAACGAAAAGAACATCAGGTAATACAGCATCAACAGCATCAATGCGGGCAAAAAGTATTCCGACAGCCGATTTTCGTCGGTCTCCAGACGGCAGGACGCCGCCTGCGCCGTGATCACCGTGATCAGGGACACGGCGATATCGAGCCAGAAGATGTTTTGCTCCGTGAACAGCGAGAGGAGACAGGACGCGCCGATGATCATGCCTGCCATCAGGTAGAGCCCGATCACCTTCGAGACGACATACTGCCGAAAATGTACCCTCAGCCAGCAAAGCTGTATCAGCGCCCAGCCGAGATAGGGCGCGGCAAAGATCTTGGTGTGCTCCCATACGCTCTCGTTGACGGAGCCGAACACGATGCTCAGCGCGGCGCCCCTGCTCAGCGGATAGACATAGTGCAGCAGCACGGCGGCGCAGTAGATCACGGCGCACCCTGCCGCCTCCGACAGCGCGACAGCCCTCTTATCCATACGATCCCCCCTATATCAAGCCGTCATCACGAAGGGCGCGGCGTACCGAGCCTTTGTGATCGCAACCGATCATCCTTTACGTTCAAAGGCGATGAGCAGTCGGTAATATGATATGAAAGCCGCCTTGTACACTATTCCTCAACGGAGCGATCGAAACGGGAGACTTATATTTTCAAATAATAATTATTTAAAGAAATTATACATTCTGTATTATTCGTATTTTTCAATAAAAATGTTGATAACTCTGTGGATAAGTGGAATAACTCAAGGCTTAAAAGGCTCAAATCGACTAATAAATCCTGCGTTTTTATGAGTTTTCATAGTTTTCCATAATTTTTTTAACAGAATTATCCTATCTTCTTTTTGTGAATAAAGGTGATTTTCTTATACAATTTGTAATATGGCGCTTGTCAATTACCATACGGAAAAATACGGAAAATTTTCAACTGTTCTTTATTTCCGCAAAGAAAAAACACCCTGTTTTGCAACCGATATCATTATGTTAAGGAAGGCTCCTTTTGGTAAAGGGAGCTGTCACCGAATGGTGACTGAGGAATTGCATGAACTGACCGAGCGTCAGCGAGATACAATTTCCTTAACATAATGACATTGGGTTTGCAACAGGATGTTTGCTTTTAACCCTTGAAGACGAACGCCTTGAAGATCAGCGTGACCAGACTTCCGTCGATGACCCCCAGCACAATGCCGCCCAGCACGTCGGTCAGGTAGTGCACCCTCAGGTACATGCGCGAGAACGCGATCGCGCCCGCCAGCAGCAGCGCAGGGATCCAGATCCAAGGGGGACAGCACCATGCCGTGACCGTAAAGGCGCAGAAGGACGAGGCGCTGTGTCCCGAGGGGAAGGAGTGATCCTTGGGCTTATTGATTTTCATATCTTCGTCAGAGATCCATGTGGACGGGCGGTCGCGGCCGACGGATTTCTTGATCAGCACCTCGCCGATCAGGTAGTTCACGCCCAGCGCCGCGGTCAATATCACGCTGGTCTCGCGGTAGCGCCGTGTGATCAGAAAGGGGATCACAAAGGCGACCAGCCAGATAAATCCGCCGGTTCCGGCGTAGGTGAACAGCACCATGATCCTGTCCAGCACGGGACGGTGGATCTCGGACATCCGCTTGACGACCCGCTTGTCCAGCTCACGCAGTTTATGAAACATAATTTGCTCCGTAATGATTCAAATAGTCGTTGCGAGGGGAGAATCTATGCGCTTTCCCCACAGCAATCTCAACCGAATTCTTTTTCATTTTTATTATATATGAAAACCCGGAACGGTGTCAATATTTAGAGTAAAGATTCTGTGCAGAAGTCAAAAAAGCTCCCTTGCGGGCAATATCATTAAGATAAGGCA
>DNIP01000045.1 GCA_003499325.1 Oscillospiraceae bacterium | reverse complement strand
ATTCCGATTCCCGAAGTGATTAATCGCGTTTTCATGTTCATCCTCCAATAGTCAGGCGCTGCCGACGTGGTGCCGTCGGCTCAGCCGTTTATGTTTTGTCGATTCGGCGTTAAACGCCGCCGAAGCGCCTGTTGCGCTTTGCGTATTCGATCAAAGCCTGATTCAGATCATCCTGTGTGAAGTCCGGCCACAGTACATCCATGATCACATATTCCGCGTAGGCGCTCTGCCATAGCAGAAAATTCGATGTACGATTCTCGCCGCTGGGACGGATGATCAGGTCGGGATCGGGCTGACCCTTGGTGTACAGGTGATCGGAGATCATCGCTTCGTCAATGTCCTCGGGCTTGACGCTGCCGTCGGCCGCTTTTTGCGCGATCTGCCGCATGGCGGTGACCAATTCGGCTCTGCCGCCGTAGTTCATCGCGATATTCAGCACCATGCCATCACGGTTGCAGGACTCTTCCTCATTCTCGTTCATCAGACTGAGCAGCTCGGGAGAGAACGCCGAACGGTCGCCGAGGAATCGCAGTACAATGCTGTCGTCCTTGAAGTCGCGGATCGCTTCCTGCAAATAATCCTTGAACAGACGCATCAAAGCGTCGACCTCGTCGGTCGGACGGCGCCAGTTCTCGGTGGAAAAGGCGTAGACCGTCAGATACTTGATACCGATATCACTGCAGTAACGGGCGATCTTGCGGAAGGTCTGGGCGCCTGCGGTGTGACCCGCCGAACGCGGCAGTCCGCGCTTCTTTGCCCAGCGGCCGTTACCGTCCATGATGATGCCGATGTGCTCGGGCAGCTGAATATCGGAGAGCGATATTTCCTGATTCTGTTTCTTTTTGAATAGTGCCATAGTATCAGGCTCCTCGGATTGATTGAAAAGTAAAGTACGCTTTGTAAGTCACACGTGCCAAGGAAAAGCAGAGGAACGCCCCTGACGCGCCAATGATGACAGTCAAACAACAGGTGAACGTTGCAAAAGGCGGAAAAAAGAGGCGCGCCTCAGATTTCCATGATTTCTTTCTTTTTCTTATCGGTGATCGAGTCGATCTCTTTGATAAAGTTGTCGGTGGATTTCTGAACCTTCTTCTCACCGTCCTTGAGGTCATCCTCGGTGAGCTCGCCGTTTTTCTTCATCTTTTTGAGCTTTTCGACGGTATCGCGGCGCACGTTGCGGATCTGCACCTTGCTATCCTCGGCGATATGAGAGATATCCTTGGCGATCTCCTTACGCTTATCCTCTGTCAGAGGCGGGAAAATCAGGCGGAGAACCTTACCGTCGTTCTGAGGATTGATGCCGACGTCGGACATCTGGATCGCCTTTTCGATCGATTTGAGCGAGGACGCGTCATACGGCTGGATGACAAGGGTTCTTGCCTCGGGAACCGAGATGGAAGAAAGCTGGTTGATCGGAGTGGGTACGCCGTAGTAATCGACGGTCACCTTATCCAGAACGGCGGGATTCGCTCTGCCCGCTCTAATGGACTTAAATTCATCAACCAGATGGTCAATACGGCGCTGCATGCGCTCATCGTTTTTTTGTAATACTTCTTTCATGTTGATCCTCCTTAGTATATAGAATGATAAAATAGTTTATTCAGTTTGTGACCAGTGTACCGACCTTGGTATCACAAACAGCTTCATAGATGTTATTGGGCTCGAGGATGCTGAACACCATCAAATCGATGCTGTTATCCTTGCAGATGGCAGCAGCGGTGGAATCCATGACCTTCAGATCCTTTTCAAGAACCTCCTGGAAGGAGAGGGTATCATATTTGACGGCGTCGGCATAGGCGTTGGGATCCTTGTCATATACGCCGTCGACCAAGGTTGCTTTGAGAATGATCTCCGCCTCGATCTCGGCAGCTCTGAGCGCCGCGGCCGTATCGGTGGAGAAGAACGGATTACCGGTACCGCAGCCGAAGATGACGACTCTGCCCTTTTCCAGATGACGGATCGCGCGATTGCGGATATACGGCTCCGCCACCTCACGCATGGAGATCGCGGTCTGCACGCGGACGTCTACGCCGATCTGCTCGAGTGAATCGGCAACACCGAGCGCATTGATGGTGGTCGCGAGCATGCCCATATGATCGGCACGGGTGCGATCCATCTCACCGCTGGAACGGCCGCGCCAGAAGTTACCGCCGCCGACAACGATGCCGACCTGTACCCCATCCTCTACGAGCTTTTTGATGGGCTCGCAGTATGCGGATACGGTCTCAAAATCAATGCCGTGCTTATTCTCACCGGCAAGGGATTCGCCTGATAATTTCAATAAGATTCTTTTGTATTTCGGTTTCACACATATCACCCCATGTTATTTTTCATAGTTGTATATATTGTACTACAAATTGGGGGTATTGTAAAGTGGAACTTGGCAAGTTTTCATGGTTTCAGGAAGAATTCATTCTTTCTTAATAAGTGAATATGATTTGGTTACACAAAAAGAAAACCGCCCCCATCGGGAGCGGTCATAAGAGTTCTAATCAATTATTTTACCATGCTGGCAACTTCAGCAGCGAAGTCGTCCTGGCGCTTCTCGATGCCTTCACCCTTCTCAAAGCGTACAAACTTCTTGATGGTGATGGCGCCGCCGAGCTTCTTAGCGGTAGCTTCGGTGTACTTGCCGACGGTCAGGGAGTTATCCTTAACGAACTCCTGATCTACCAGACAGTTCTCCTTGAAGTACTTGCCCATCTTACCGGAAACGATTTTCTCGAGAACCTGCTGGGGCTTGTTAGCCATCTTGGGATCGTTCTTCATCTGCTCCACCATGATGCTCTTCTCATGCTCGATAACGTCAGCGGGAACATCAGCTTCGGTGAGGTAAGGTGTATTCAGCGCCGCGATCTGCATTGCGATATCCTTACCGTAAGCGACGAACTCGGGGTTAGTGGTATCGATATCGGTGTCGAAGTTGACGATAACGCCGATCTTGCCGCCTGCGTGTACATATGCAACGCAAGCGCCGTCGATCTTCTCAAAGCGGCGGATCTTCATATTCTCACCGATGGTCTGGATCTTTTCCTGCAGCATCTCGGCAACGGTCATTTCGGAACCGTCAGCCTTGGTAGCAAGGAGTGCCTCAACATCAGCGGGGCTCGCGTTCATAACAGTCTGAGCGCAGGTGTTGACAAATGCCTGGAAATCAGCGTTCTTCGCGACAAAGTCGGTCTCAGCGTTGACCTCGATGACAACGCCGGCGGTATTGTCGTCGTTGGTGATTGCCAGAGCGATACCCTCGGCAGCAACACGGTCAGCCTTCTTAGCTGCCTTAGCAAGACCCTGCTTTCTTAATACATCAATAGCGGCTTCCATATCGCCGTTGGTTTCGGTAAGAGCCTTTTTGCAGTCCATCATACCGCAGCCGGTCTTCTCACGAAGCGCCTTTACATCCTGAGCTGTAAATGCCATATATACCATTCCTTTCAATTATGATTAGGTTAATACCGCACAGCCCCGATACGCAGGTCAGGGCTATGCGATGATGATTCTGTATCAATTATTCTTCTACGATATCCTCAGCCTTGGGCTCGACGCTCGCGTCCTCTGCCTCTACTGCTGCAGCGCCCATCTGGCCTTCCTTACCCTCGATGATCGCGTTCGCCATAGCGCCGGAGATCAGCTTGACGGCACGGATCGCGTCGTCGTTACCGGGGATGATATAGTCAACGTCATCGGGATCGCAGTTAGTATCAACGATCGCAACGATCGGGATACCGAGCTTCTTTGCCTCAGCTACGGCGATCTTCTCTTTTCTCGGGTCAACGATGAACAGAGCACCGGGCATCTCGGTCATATCCTTGATACCGCCGAGGAACTTCTCGAGCTTCTCGATCTCGAGGTTGAGCTTGATAACTTCCTTCTTGGGGAGCAGATCGAACGTACCGTCCTCTTCCATAGTGCGCAGCTGCTTTAAGCGAGCGATTCTTCTGCGGATGGTGGTGAAGTTGGTCAGCATACCGCCCAGCCATCTTGCGTTGACATAGAACGCGCCTGCACGGGTAGCCTCGTCCTTAACGGACTCCATCGCCTGCTTCTTGGTGCCGACAAAGAGAACGCTCTTGCCTTCCATCGAAAGATCTCTTACAAAGTTGTACGCTTCCTCGAGCTTGACAACGGTTTTCTGTAAGTCGATGATGTAGATACCGTTACGCTCAGTGAAGATGTAGGGAGCCATCTTAGGGTTCCATCTTCTTGTCTGGTGGCCGAAGTGTACGCCTGCCTCCAGAAGCTGTTTCATAGAAACTACTGCCATGTTTTTTCCTCCTTAGGTTATATTAAGCAAGCGCAGTATGCCTGCTTAACCTCCGCCGAGACCTTGTATTTTGACGGGAAAATTCAGTAGTGGTCAGTGTTTGTGTATCGTGAATGGTTATCGGCGAGCTCTGCCCGGACCCGATCACCGATCATGGATTACAGGTCACTGATCACTGCAAAACACCTTACCGTCAAGCCTTCGGCGTGCGTAATGCCTAAATATTTTATCACAAACAAAAAAAGAAATCAAGCATTTTCTAAGAAAAACACTTGATTTCTTACTATTTTTATCGGTGTAAGATTAATAGTTGAAGAATCTTACGTAGTTGTACTGTACAACGAAGTCCTGAGCCTCATGCCATGAGCTGGAGCACATGTTGGTCGCATAGAAGATACGGATGTTGTGCTGTACAGCGGAACCGCCCTGATCAAAGATGTAGTTAACAACGTCCTTCGCTGTCTGAGAGGGAGTGATGGAAGTGGAGCCGTAGTAGCCGTTCACCTTCAGAAGCTGAGCGATGCTGCTGTAGCTGCCGTTAACGTAAGTATCTCTGATACACTGAGCAACGAGAGCCATACCGATATAGCCCTCACCGCCTGCCTCGCCCATCAGGATGCGCTCAGCCATATCTCTGTCCTCATCGTTGAGAGATACGCTGTAGCCGACATAGCTGGGGTCGGGGTTAGCGATATCGAGGAGATAATCCCCGGAGTAGGATGCAGAAACAGCGTTTCCTTCGCTGTAATCCTCGCTGTCGTAGGTGTAAGCGGTGCCGTAATCGTCAGCGGACTCGCTGACGGAAGAACCGGACTGAGATTCGGCGGGAGCAGAAGCAGGAGCGGAAGTAGCACTCTGGGGCTTGCCGGAAGCAGCCTCTGTAGGAGCCTCGGTAGCAGCCTTGGCTTCCTGGATCGCGATTTGCTCGCTGACAACTTCTTTTGCTTCTTTTCTGGCCTCATCGATCATGATGGCTCTTTGAGTGAGGAGGTTATCCTCATTCGATCCTATATTAGTTTCATTGTTGGTTTCTGTTTTAGCGGCATCACTGGCAGCACTTACGCCCGGAGCGAGAATCAGTGAGAAGGTGGTCATCAGTAAAGCGACGATAAGACCGATCAACACTGTTCTGCGAAACAAGTGGGGGGTGGTCGTACTCATATTTCTGCCTCCTTTAAAATATGTTTATCGGCGAACCGATATCGAAATATCCGCAAATCGATCGGGACTTGCTTTATTTCGTGTCTTATTTAACCACAATATTGCAAGAATTGCAAGTTTGTAACTTTTTCATTTTAGTTCTTTAAAAGCACTAAGAACAGCTTTTAATGCTTATTTAGAACAATCATTTAGAAAAAATGTACATAATCCACATAATTGTATAGTGCAATTTGCTATCGTTCACAAAAATATTTGATGACAAATTGTCACAAATTTATTACGTTTTTTTGCTTTGTTTGGCATTTTTTGCACAGAATCTTCGACAAGAATCGCATCCTCCCCTATCAGGCGGATCTTATCCCATCGGATATAGTAGTCGTCACATTTACCGAACAGTCCCAATATCCTCGGTCTGCCGTATACGATCAGCGCTACGACCTTGGCGCATTTGGTATCGATCTGTAAATCGTCCACATATCCGATTTTGCAGCCTGTACAGGCGTTGATGACTTCTTTCTTACGAAGCTCTTGTAAGCGACACGGCATAATCATCACCCGTATCACTATATGTATCATAACAGAGAAATATGAATAACCTTTGAACTGAAGGTGAATTCTCCCCAAACAAATATCCCCCTGACAAATCCTGTCAGAGGGATGGATGAGTGTATTATTGTCGGATCAATAGCCGTGTGCCTGCTTTAGCATCATATCCTTGACCTTCATCAATCGGGTCTGGGTGGAACGCTCGTTTTCATCCAGCTTGCGGGTGATATAGCGGATCTGCTCCTGCGTCTCGGGGATCATAACATGCTCGAGCGCGTTGACGCGGCGGCGGGTCTTTTCGATCTCATCCGCCATGAGCTGACAGCTTTTCTCAATCTCGGCGAGCTTGATCAGATCGGGCAGAACGTCGGCAAGGGACTTGACCGCGTCATCCAGATCGGCAGAGGTGAACGCGAAGCCGTAGGAATAGATATCGTTGGGATCAGGCGTTCTGGTATCCGTTTTGAACACGGGGATATCGACACTCATGACGTTGCGGTAGGAGGTGGAAACATAGACCTCCTGCTTCGGAGCCAGTAACGCCGCCTTGAGCGTTTCGTCACTCATGGAGGACTTAGCCAGAACGAAATTGGCGTTTGCCTGTCTGATCTTCTCCTCCACCTCCATGCGAAGGGCGCGGTTCTCACGCACCATCTCAAGGAATCGGCGCATGAGCTCGTCGCGCTTATCCTTCAACAGCTTGTGTCCGCGGGTAGCCGTATTCAGTTTTTTCTTGAGCCTTGACAACTCCATACGGGTCGGATTGACCTGTTTGACTGCCATAAAATCACCTGTTTAATTAGGAATGTGGAATGAGGAATGATGAATTTGGGTAAGGGAAAAGCCCTCCGACCGCCATTCACCATTCATCGTTCGTCATTCACTTTTTATCGTAATACTGATCGAGATACTTGTCGTCAATACGTTTGAGCTCCGATCTGGGCAGGATGCGCAACAGCTCCCAGCCGAGGTCGAGGGTCTCTTCGATCGAGCGATTCTTCTCGTAGCCCTGAGACACATATTCGTTCTCAAAGCGATCGGCGAACTTCGCGTAGAGCTTATCGATATCGGTCAAAGCGCTCTCGCCGAGAATGACCATGAGCTCCTTTGCGTCCTTACCGCGCGCATACGCGGAGAACAGCTGGTTCATGGTGTTGCTGTGGTCAGAACGGGTCTTGCCCTCGCCGATACCCTTGTCCTTGAGTCGGGACAGAGAAGGCAGTACATCGATCGGCGGCGCGACATTCTTACGGTACAGCTCACGGGACAGGATAATCTGACCCTCGGTAATATAACCGGTCAAATCGGGAATCGGATGGGTCTTGTCGTCCTCGGGCATGGTCAAAATCGGGATCAGGGTGATGGAACCCTTCTTACCCTTTTGACGGCCTGCTCTCTCATATAAGGTCGCGAGGTCGGTATACATATAGCCGGGGTAACCGCGTCGACCGGGTACCTCTTTACGCGCGGCTGATACCTCACGCAGCGCGTCGGCATAGTTGGTGATATCGGTCATGATAACCAGTACGTGCATATCCGCTTCAAAAGCCAGATACTCCGCGGCGGTCAGCGCCATACGGGGTGTGGAGATACGCTCGATGGCGGGGTCATTCGCCAGATTGACGAACATGACAGTACGGTCGATCGCGCCGGTCTCCTTAAAGCTCTCGATGAAATAGTTGGATTCCTCAAAGGTGATACCCATCGCGGCAAATACGACTGCGAACTGCTCGTCGGTACCGCGTACCTTTGCCTGACGGGCGATCTGCGCCGCCAGCTGCGCGTGCGGCAGACCGGACGCCGAGAAGATCGGCAGCTTCTGCCCTCTAACCAGCGTGTTCAGTCCGTCGATAGCGGAAACGCCTGTCTGGATAAACTCCTGCGGATAGTTGCGCGCATAAGGGTTCATCGGCAGACCGTTGATATCCATGCGCTTTTCGGGCAGGATATCGGGGCCGCCGTCGATCGGCTTGCCCATGCCGTCAAAAACGCGGGACAGCATATCAGTGGAAACACCCAGCTCCATCGACTTGCCTAAGAAACGCACCTTGGAATTGGAGAGATTGATACCCGCCGCGGAATCAAACAGCTGTACCAGTGCGTCCTCACCGTTGATCTCGAGCACCTTACAGCGTCTGACTTCGCCCGACGCAAGCTCGATCTCACCCAGATCGTTGTAGTTGACGTCGCTGACGCCCTTGACGAGCATCAAAGGACCTGCTACTTCCTGGATCGTCCTGTATTCCTTCGGCATGATCATTCATCTCCTTTCTTAATGATATTATCGATGTCAATATCGAGATTATGGAGGATATCCTGATAGTTTTGCTCGACTTCATCCTCGTGGACATATTTAAAGCGTCCGATACGCTCACGGATGGGCATATTGATCAGCAGATTCAGCTGAGCGCCCTGTTCCAGAGCGGCGGCACTTTTATCATAGAACGCCATGACAAGTTGCATCATGTGATACTGCTTTTTCAAGGTCGTATAGGTATCGGTTTCATGGAACGCGTTCTGGTGGAGGAAGTCCTCGCGGATGGAGCGAGCCGCCTCGAGCTTGATGCGGTCGATATCGGACAACGCGTCCATACCGACGAGCTTGACGATCTCTTCGAGCTCACTTTCCTCCTGCAACAGCGCCATGACTCTTGCACGCAAGTCCATCCAATCGGGCGCGACATTCTCCTTGTACCAGTTCGCCATGGTATCGACGTACAGCGAATACGAGGTCAGCCAGTTGACAGCCGGGAAGTGGCGCTTATAGGCGAGCCCCGCATCCAAGCCCCAGAATACCTTGACGATACGCAAAGTCGCCTGCGAGACCGGCTCGGAGATATCACCGCCGGGAGGCGATACCGCGCCGATTACAGACAAAGAGCCTTCCTGTTCCTCACTGCCAAGCGTAATGACGCGACCGGCGCGCTCATAGAACTGAGCGAGTCGGGAGCCGAGGTACGCGGGATAGCCCTCTTCACCGGGCATCTCTTCCAGACGTCCGGACATCTCGCGCAATGCCTCTGCCCAACGGGAGGTGGAGTCCGCCATCAACGCGACGGAATAGCCCATATCGCGGAAGTATTCGGCGATAGTGATACCGGTATAGATCGAAGCCTCACGCGCCGCAACGGGCATATCGGAGGTGTTGGCAATCAGAACGGTACGCTCCATCAGGCTGTGACCTGTTTTCGGGTCAAGCAGCTCGGGGAACTCGTTGAGAACGTCGGTCATCTCGTTACCGCGCTCACCACAGCCGATATAAACTACGATATCCGCCTCCGCCCATTTCGCCAGCTGATGCTGTACGACGGTTTTACCGGAGCCGAACGGACCGGGTACGGCCGCAACGCCGCCCTTTGCGATCGGGAACAGCGTATCGATGACACGCTGACCGGTGATCAGCGGCATATCGGGAGAGAGTTTTTGCTTATAGGGTCTGCCGATACGGACAGGCCACTTCTGCATGAGCGACAGCTCATGCTTCTCCCCTTTTTCATCTTCTATGATCGCAACAGTATCGGTAACCTTATATTCACCGCTGTTGATCTCTTTGATCGTGCCGCTGACGCCTGCGGGCACCATGATCTTATGCAAGACGATGTCGGTCTCCTGTACGGTACCGATCACATCGCCGCCGGTTACCCTGTCGCCGACCTTAGCACACGCGTCAAACTGCCATACCTTATCGCGCTTCAAGGCGGGTACGGAGATACCGCGGCTGAGGTTGTTGCCGCTGACCTTCATGATATCGTCCAGCGGACGCTGGATGCCGTCATAGATGCTCTCGATCAGTCCGGGGCCGAGTTCGACGGACAGCTGGTTGCCGGTAGAAACAACAGGCTCGCCGGGGCCGAGACCCGAGGTCTCCTCATAGACCTGGATCGAAGCGCGATCGCCGTGCATCTCGATGACCTCGCCGATCAGGTTCATGTTGGAAACATGGACAACGTCGAACATATTGCAGTCGCGCATACCCTCGGCGATAACCAGCGGACCGGCTACCTTCTTAATTACACCTGTACTCATAATGTATCAATCCTTTGTATAGTGGTTAGTGAT
>DNIP01000052.1 GCA_003499325.1 Oscillospiraceae bacterium | reverse complement strand
TAAGTGCGTCAAGGATTACTATACGCACATCGTCATGCTTGCTCAGCATGTACTTCACAAAGTTGGAGCCGATAAATCCGGCTGCACCGGTAACGAGGTATGTCTTCATGGAGAGTTAGGAGTGAGGAGTGAGGAGTGAGGAGTGAGGAGTTAGGAGTTAGGAGTTAGGAGTTAGGAGTTAGGAGTGAGGAGTTAGGAGTGAGGAGTTAGGAGTGAGGAGTTAGGAGTGAGGAGTTGTGGGAAACGCTGACGCGTTTTGAATGAAAATACAGATAGATAACAGTAACGCTCATGACTCTTTGAAAAGTCATGAGCGTATTTATTAAAAGGTTATTAAGTTATATGAAATATGAATCAGGTGTGGACGAAGTCCACCATTCACTCCTAACTCCTAACTCCTAACTCCTCACTTTATATGATTCCCAATTCCTTCAGCGCCTTTGCGATGCCGTCGCGGTCGCAGTCGTCGGTGACGCGGTCGGCGACTTCCTTTACCGCCTCCTCGGCGTTGCCCATTGCGATACCCGTTCCCGCGGCTTTGATCATGAAAATGTCGTTGAAGCTGTCGCCGAAGGCTACCGCGTCACGGATGTCGATTCCCGCGTCATCGCAGATTCTGCGCAGTCCCTCGCCTTTGTTGGCGCTTTTCGGCATGACTTCAAGGAACCACGGCGCGGAAAGATAGATGTCCACCTCGTCGCCGAGGGCGTGGAGCAGCTGCTGCTCGAGCTCCTTGAGCTCCTGCGGATCGCCCGCGATCAGGAATTTGTGGATATCCCAGTCGATGAAGTTCGGCAGATCGTCCACCACATTCAGCGGCAGACCGATCACATCGCTCTCAATGTGGGTGTAGTCGTTGACCTTGCTGTCGGCATAGATTGTCGCGCCCTTGTGCACCATCGTGGTGACGTTCGCGGGGCGGAGAATGTCATAGACGGGCTCAATATATTTGCTGTCAAGATAGCTTTTGCCGATCAGCTCGTCGCGGCTGTTCAGGATCGCGCCGCCGTTGAAGCCCATGTAATAGCCGCCGTAGCGGAACACCTCGAGCTGCTTTGCAAAGGGGCGCACGCCGTAGGGGAGCCGTCCCGACGCCACCGCGACCTTCACGCCGTTTTCCTGCGCCTGCAAGAGCGCCGCCTTGGTGATGGGGGAGATCTCCTTTTTTCGGTTGAGTAAGGTGTCGTCTATATCGACCGCGATCAGTTTGTATTTCATAAGATACCTCAATTTTTAATGTTCAACCATACGTTACCATAAAATACGAAAGTTGGCAAGCGGTTTTTGAGGTGCTGTCCAAGAAGCGGAGCCGTAGGCAAACACTGATTGGCTGAGAGCTACTGCAGAAGAGTGAGGAGTTAGGAGTTAGGAGTTAGGAGTTTAAGGGTGGCTTGAGGAGTTGTCCAAATCTATGATTTGGCTAACAACTCCCATCAACAGCGCTCCAAGAACAGGAAAAGTCTGTGATTGGCTAAGCGCCACTGCTCGCCCACACCCATTGATAGGATGGCGGATAAAGTGATCGGTTGGTATTACCACGGTATAAAAGCCTCGCAATGACTGATTTGTATACGCTTACTTTACCCGATGAATGACCTATTAGGAATTCAAAAGCCGACGGCTTTGCCAAAACTCCTCACTCCTCCGCAGTAGCTCTCTGCCAATCAGCGTTCGCGGACTTGTTCGTCCGCTCCGCTTCTTGGGAGAGCCTTGCATGGGTGCTGTTAGCCAAATCGCAGATTTGGACAGCACCTCAACTCCTCACTAAAAGCGCCCCCCTATGGCAAGTATCCCCGATCACCCCCCCCGTTTTTACTTTAACGCATTACCGCGTCAGCATAAAATCTGTACAATTTTTTTCGCTTTGTGATGTGCAGGATAAAAAATGTGTAAAAAATCCCATGAATCCTTAAAAATGGATTGAATTTTTTCAAAAATGTATTATAATGTTAAATGTATTATTGTGGATAATTATGGATAACTGTATCTTGTATACAAATCCGACTGCTTTATGAAAGGATGTGCTGAATATGCAGACATCGGTTCTCGAACGCTTAGACGCGAGTGCTTCGCGCTATGCGGACAAAGTGATGTTCAAAGACCCCGAGCGCAGCCTGACCTTCGGTCAGTTCAATTCGCTCACCAAGTCGATCGGTACCTACCTCGCGGGCGTGACCAAGCCCGGCGATCCGGTCGCCGTTATGTCCGGCAGACACGTCTACACCCCGTCATGCTTCTTAGGCGCTGTCAGAGCGGGCTGCTTCTATGCGCCGATGGACGGCGATATGCCCAAGCAAAGGCTCAACCAGATCCTCTCCGTTATCAAGGCGCCGAATCTTTTGGTAGATCAGGCACATTTGGAGATGGCAAAAACCCTCGAATATGACGGCAACATCATCGTGATGGAAGAGATCATGGAGACCGCTCCCGACGAGGAGCTGCTCGCCGAGCGCGCCGCGACATTGGTATGCACTGCTCCGCTGTATGTGATCTTCACCTCCGGCTCGACCGGCAAGCCCAAGGGCGTTATCACCTCGCACCTCTCGCTGATGACCTACATTGATTCCGTGTGCAAGGTGCTCGATATCAACGATACCGATATCATGGGCAACCAGAGCCCGCTTGATTATATCGCGGCTGTCCGCGACATTTACTTCCCCATCAGCAAGGGCGCTTCCACCTTTATCATCCCGAAGAATGAGTTCGCTGTGCCGACCGAGCTGTTCGGTACGCTGAACCGCGAGAAGATCACCGCGCTGTGCTGGAGCGTTGCGGGCGTTGAGATCCCCGCCAAGTTAGGCGCTTTTGACGAGAGCAAGCCCGAATACCTCAAGAAGCTCTGCTTCTCCGGCTCGGTCATGCCCTGCAAGTATCTTAAGATCTGGCAGGAGCATCTGCCCGACGTCCTTTATGTCAACCAGTACGGCCCCACCGAGTCCACCGCGTCTTGCACTTACTACGTGGTCAAGGAGAAGGTCGATGACGATACCGTCCTTCCGATCGGTAAGCCGTATGATAACTATAAGATCATGCTGCTCAACGACGATAACACCCCGACCCCCGACGGCGAGATCGGTCAGATCTGCGTCAGCGGTCCGATCCTCGCGCTGGGCTATTACGGCAACAAGGAAGTCACCGACGCGTCCTTCCTCCAGAATCCGCTCAACCCGAACTACCGCGAGCTGATCTACAAGACCGGCGACCTCGGCAGATGGGGCGAGGACGGCAACCTGATGTTCCACGGCCGTATGGATCGCCAGATCAAGCATCTGGGTCACCGCATCGAGCTCGGCGAGATCGAGGAGACCGCAAAGCTCGTCGAGGGCGTCAAGGATTGCTGTGCGCTGTACAACAAGCCCAAGGCTACGCTGTATCTGTTCTATACGGGTGACGCGACAAGCCGAGATATCGTGCTCTATTTCAGAGCCAATATGCCCGCCTTCATGGTGCCGCGTAAGCTCGTCAACCTCGAGGAGATGCCTACCCTGCCCAACGGCAAGCTGGATATGCAGGCGCTCAAGGCGATGTTCAAGTAAAATATCGGACGAGGTGGCAATCTCCCCGATATACTCGGTATGTCATGGGGTGGAAATGCTTTCACCTCATCCGTCACCGCCTCAGTCGGCGGTGACACCTTCCTCTCAAAGGGAAGGCTTCAACTGTATATTACCACAAGGTGATAAGATAAAATAATTCTAAAGGAGAAATTTATCATGGATCAATTAATGAAAATCTTACAGGAACTCAGACCCGACGTAGATTTTGAGAACGAAACCGCTCTGATCACCAACGGTATTCTCGATTCCTTCGATATCGTAGCGCTCGTAGGCGAGCTCAACGACGAGTTTGATATCGAGATCAAGCCGAACAACCTCGTTCCCGAGAACTTCAACTCCGCCAAGGCTATGATGGCGCTGATCGAGAAGTTGCAGGACGAATAATCTGTCGGCACACCATGACGCATCCGCCTCCCTGTCTCAGGGAGGCAGAACGTTGCTATGTACAATCATACTCATATTCGTTAAAGCGCGTCAGCATTTATTGCGTGATAATCCGCGAATAAATCTGTAAACGTTTTATTGGAATATTCGTATAAAAAAGGAATGATATGATGAATATCAATAAGCTAAAGGAGCTCCTGCCCCGTGTGGGAACCCCTTCCTATATTTTTGATCTCGATCTGTTCGAGAAGCGCGCCGCCTTAGTCAAGAAGTACTTCGGCGATACGATCGGTCTGTGCTTTTCCATCAAAGCCAATCCGTTTTTACTGGGCAGGATGCCCGCGCAGTTCGACAAAATCGAGGTATGCTCCCCCGGTGAGCTGACGGTTTGCGAGCGCACCGGCGTGGATATGAGCACCATCATCTTCTCGGGCGTCAACAAGGGCTATGCGGATGTGGAACGTGCCGCTGACGATAACGTCGGCACCTTCACCGCCGAATCCCCCCTGCACCTCGAGCTGATCAACGACGCGGCGATCCGCAGAGGCAAGGTGTTCAATCTGCTGCTGCGCGTGACCGATATCAAGGGCGGCAGCCAGTTCGGCATGAACGAGGAATGCACCCTCGACATCATCCGTCGTCGCGATGAATACAAGGGCGTCAACATCGTCGGCCTGCACTACTTCACCGGTACGGCAAAGCGCAAAGCAAAGCCCATCGAGAGAGAGTGCGACTACCTGATGGAGCTGACCGCCCGCATCAAGAACGATCTCGGCTTCACCGTTGCGCGTATCGAATACGGCACGGGCTTGGCGGTCGATTACTTTTCCGACAATGCCGACGCGGAGGAAGAGGAGCGCCTCGTTTCCATTTCTCCCAAGCTGCAGGAGCTGGCGCAGGTCGCTGAGCTGACCGTCGAGATGGGCCGCTTTTTCGCGGCTCCCTGCGGTTATTACCTGACCAAGGTCGTGGATACCAAGACCAATTTTGATATCAACTACGCGATCGTGGACGGCGGTATGAACCAGGTCAAGTACAACGGTCAGCTGCAGGGCATGCAGATCCCCGAGATCCTGCACCTCACCGACCGTGATAAGGCGGAGGACAAAAAGCAGTGGACGCTGTGCGGCTCCATCTGCACCACCGCGGATATTCTGGCACGCAACGCGGAATTTGACGATTTGCAGATCGGCGATATCCTCGTGTTCTGCCGCACCGGCGCATACTCCTGCATGGAGGGTATCTCCACCTTCCTCAGCCGCGAGATGCCGGTCATCGCCGAATACAGCGAGAAAGAGGGTCTCAGGATCCTGCGCGAAATGCTGTATTCCGATGAATTCAACACACCGAATAGAGAACAGATAACAGAGAACAGATAACAGTTAAAGGAAAACCTGATGGTTTTTTAGTTTTCAAAATTTCATGAAAACCTGTGAAGATGATTGATAATCGGGTGTGGGTGTCCCGCCATTCACTGTTATCTGTTATCTGTCAACTGTTATCTAATATAAAAAAGGTTCATTATGACTTATACATCGTTTAATTTTTTACTCTTTGTGGCGGCGACCGCGCTGATCTACTTCATCCTCCCGTGGAAGAAGTATCGCTGGACGGTGCTCCTCGCCGCGAGTGCGGTCTTCTATTGCCTCGCAAGCTACAAGTACGCCGTATTCATCCTGTTTACGGCGCTGAGCACGATGCTCATCGGCTTGTGGCTGGATAAGGTGAACACGAGCTCCAAGGCGCTCCTGAAATCGAAAAAGGGAGAATGGGATCGCGAACAGAAGAAAGCGTTCAAAAACAAGCTGAAGGTCAAGAAACGCTGGATCATGGCGCTGTGCCTGATCCTCAACTTCGGTATTCTTGCCTTCTTAAAGTATTATAACTTCTTTGCCGGTTCCCTGAACGACATCCTCGGCTCGCTGCGCATTGACTTTTCGGCTCCGACCTTAAAGCTCTTCCTGCCGCTGGGTATCTCCTTCTACACCTTCCAGAGCATGGGCTATATCGTGGATGTCTACCGCGAGAAGGTCAAGCCGCAGACCAACCCCTTCAAGTTCCTGCTGTTTGTTTCCTTCTTCCCGCAGATCATCCAGGGTCCGATCAGCAACTATTCGCAGCTCGGACATCAGCTTTTTGAGGGTCATGACTTTGACTTCACCCGCTTCAAGCACGGCGCTCAGCTGATCATGTGGGGCTTCTTCAAGAAGCTGGTCATTGCCGACAGAGCCGTTGTGGCGATCAACACCGTCACGGCGACCCCTCAGGGCTACAATAAGTATTCCGGTACGACGCTGACCTTCACCATCCTGCTCTATGCGTTCCAGCTGTACACCGACTTCTCGGGCGGTATTGATATCTCCCGCGGTGTGGCGCAGATCTTCGGCATCGATCTGATTGACAACTTCAAGCGTCCGTACTTCTCGAAGTCCATCAACGAATACTGGCGCAGATGGCATATCTCGCTCGGCGCGTGGATGAAGGACTATATCTTCAACCCGCTGGCGATCAGCTCGGCGTTCCTCAACGCGAGCAAGAAGATGCGCGGCACCAAGTTCGGCAAGACTAAGGCAGGCGCGCATATCGCCAAGGTACTGCCCACCGCCTTTGCTTCGCTGATCGTCTTTTTGATCGTCGGTATCTGGCACGGCGCGAACTATAAATATGTCGCGTTCGGCGTTTGGAACGGCGGTATTATCATGGTGTCGATCCTGATGCAGCCGCTGTTCGACGCGGTGACCGACAAGCTGCATATCAACCGTGAGAACTTCTTCTTCCGTCTGTTCCAGATGATCCGCACCTTTATCGTGGTGTTGATCGGCTATGTCTTTGACGTAGCGCCCTCGTACAATCAGGGCATGATGACGATCGGCCGTTTCTTCACCGATCAGAGCTTTGAACGCGGCAGAACCGAGATCTTCAAGCTCGGTCTGGACTGGAAGGATTTCATCCTCCTGCTGGTATGCGTGGTCGTGATCTGGACTGTCAGCATGATCCAGGAGAAGCATTCCGATACCACGATCCGCGAGATGCTGGACAAAAAGCCCTTCATCCTGCGCTGGCTGGTATTCTTCTTCCTGATGATGGCGATCATCATCTTCGGTATCTACGGCTCCGGCTACGCTGCTTCCGACTTCGTCTATATGCAGTTCTAGCGGACAGCTATACCGACGCGCGGCGTATCCGCCCGTGTGAGTATCCGCCAAAGTATGATGTATGGAATATGAGGCAAACCTATGAAAAAGAATCTTTATATCACGCGCGGTCTGAAGCTGTTGTCCTTCGGACTGGCGGTGGTTTTAACAACCCTGCTGCTTCAGACCTTTTTGCTGAAGCGTATCGATAACAATACCATGCGTATGGAGGCGTTCTATCTCGAGGAGAAGCACTCCGTCGACGCGGTTCTGATCGGCGCGAGCGACGTCTACGCCGGCTATTCCGCTCCCTACGCGTATGAAAAATACGGCTACACCAGCTATCCTTACGCGACCCAGGCTTCTCCGGCGAACATCGTTTTGCCGCAGATCAAGGAGGTTCTCAAGTACCAGGATCCCAAAATGGTCATCGTAGAGATCAACGCGTTCCTGTACAGGGACAGCGAGCTGCCCAACGAGGCGAGCGCGCGTATGTTCGCGGATAACGTGCCCAGGGACAATATCTGGCGCGATTACCTCAAGGACGCGATTCCCGAGGATAAGCAGATCGAGTATTATCTGCCGATCATCAAGTACCACAGCTCGTGGAACGAGTATCCGTGGAAGATCAAGTATCTCAACGCGGAGATCGGACTCAAGCAGAAGGGATATTCCCTGTTCCGCGGCTACAAGACCGTCGCCAACGAGTTCCATTGCGAGACGAAGATCTATAACGACGAGCTCAAGGATAATAACGAGACCCTTCCCCTGGCGGTCAACGGTGAGCGTTATCTCAGACAGACACTGGATTACCTTAAGGAGAACAATATCACCAACGTGATGTTCATGCGATTCCCCCATATCGTTACCGAATCCGGAGTCACCCGCTTCAAGCGCTGCAATGAGGCGGCGAAGATCATCGAGAGCTACGGCTACGACTTCGTCAACCTCGAGCAAAACGGCGACTGGGCGGGCATCGACGTCAACAAGGATTACTACAACTGGGATCATCTGAACGTTTACGGCTCCGAGAAGGTCACCGACTATGTCGCCAATATGCTGCAGACAAAGTACGGCATCACCAAGACCGAGCTGACCGATAAGCAGAAGGCAGAGTGGAACGATTCGGTCAACCACTATCACATGATCTACAACTACTGCCAGGAGATGATCAAACGCCGTCTGGAGCTGGGTAAGACCGGCAACGGCGGTACGACCGTATCCGAGGATGAAAAAAGTATCAACACCATCAAAAAGTACGCCCGCAACCACCCCGACGCGGGTAAATACAGTGTGATACTCGATGAAGAGGATTCATAAGCATAATCATCAAGCCAAGGCTCTCGCAGAAATGCGGGGGCCTTGCGTTATAATGAGGAATGAGGAATGAGGAGTGAGGAGTTAAGGTGCTGATGAAACGTCTATTGTAGGGGAGGGGTGCTCCCCGTTGGGGAGACGTCACGAAGTGACAGAGGGGGAGGCGTCTCCGCAGAGGCTTGCTCCTCCCGAAAGCCTTCCGATCAACGCCATCCAAACGCGCAGCAAATGAAGCTCCTGTTGTAGGACGGGGCTCGCTCCCACCGCGACTTTTTCGAAGAATAACAGCAAAACGCAAAGCAAATAAAAACGTCTATCGTAGGGTACGGCGCTTGACACGCGTGTCCGACGTACCGAAACTTCTCTAATATATCTCATTTACATGCTAAACTGAAAAATGAAGACTGAAAACGGAATAATGAATAATCAACAATACCTTGATCATCGAGGCATTGTTATGTAGGGGAGGCGTCGCATTGCAACAGAGGGATGCCGCCTTCGGCTGAGGAACGTCCCTGCCTCTATCCATATGGGTGCAAGGAACCGCCTGACCCACCACATCTTGATACCCGCAAAAAACATATACAAAGATATTGGTGAAAAATTTGTAAAATTTATGATAAAAAAGTTACAGATTCCCTTGATTTTATCTGTAGCATAGTATATAATAGACCTGTTGGTGGCGTTTTGTGTCATTTTGTGACATTTATCTCCCTATTGTAAAGGGGACTGCCGCATGACACGCAGTCGTGCGACTGAGGGATTGCACAAATGGCTGAGCGTGAGCCAACACGCGAGTAACCGAGATTTTAAACAAAAGGAGGCGGCAGAATGTTTTTAGGTACCAGCGATCATCATCTTGACAGCAAGGGCAGAGTCATTCTGCCGACCGATTTCAGAGAACAGCTCGGCGAGAGCTTTTATATCACCATGGGCTTCAACCGATGCGCTCAGGTCATGAGCGTAGAGGAGTTCGACCGTCTGCGTGAGCAGATCCGTCAGCTGCCCGCCGACAAGGCGCTCTCGCTCCAATACCTGCTGATCTCTCCCGCTAAGCTCGTCAGTCCCAACTCGCAGGGCAGGATCATCATTCCGCAAAAGCTCCGTGAGGACGTTGGGCTCAGTGCTGACGTCACCGTGGTCGGTATGGATTCGCGTATCGAGATCTGGGATAAGGCGACCTTTGAAGCGTATATGGAGCAGCAGAAGAAGGACAACATCAAGGAAGCGCTCGAGCTGCTGCGCTTATAATGTAGACAATCGGCAACAGCAAAGCGGAGTTCCGATCACCTCAAAACAATCCTACAGAAAGTGAGTGTCTGCGCATGGAATTCAACCATGTTTCCGTACTGCTGAATGAAGCGGTCGATAGCTTGAATATCCGTGAAGACGGCGTCTATGTTGACGGCACCGCCGGCGCGGGCGGACACTCTGCGGCGATCCTCTCGCATTTGACGACGGGAACGCTGTACAGCATCGATCAGGATCCCGACGCGATCGCGACCGTGACCGAGCGTTTTCGCGGTGACAGCCGCTCCCGCATTATCGAGGGCAACTTCGGCGATATGAGCCGACTCCTGCGCGACGTCGGCGTCGAGGGCGTAGACGGCGTTCTGCTCGATATCGGCGTATCGTCCCACCAGCTGGACGTTGGATCCCGCGGTTTCTCTTATCACGTGGACGCGCCGCTGGATATGCGCATGAGCCAAAGCGGCGAGACTGCCGCCGATCTGATCAACACCCTGTCTGTCGGCGAGCTCAGCCGAATCCTCTCGCTCTACGGCGAGGAAAAGTACGCCTATTCCATCGCCAAGGGGATCGCGCGGTACCGCGAGACCAAGCGGATCGAGACGACCCTGGAGCTGGCGGATATCATCAAGGATAACGTGCCGCAGAAGGTGCGCCGCGACGGTCATCCCGCGCGCAAATCCTTTCAGGCGATCCGCATTGCGGTCAACCATGAGCTCGATGTGCTCGAAAGCGGCTTACAGGGTGCCTTTGAAATGCTTAACAAGGGCGGACGGCTCAGCGTGATCACCTTCCATTCGCTGGAGGATCGCATCGTCAAGCAGTTTATGCGCGACAAGGCGCAGGGCTGTACCTGCCCGAAGGACTTCCCCGTATGCGTTTGCGGCAAAAAACCGCAGGTCAAGATTATCACACGTAAGCCGATTTGCCCCTCTGAGGAAGAGAATGAACGCAATCCGAGGGCGCGTTCGGCAAAGCTGAGAGTCTGCGAGAGACTCTGATAGCAGTATATATTTCTCTGTCGGAAGTATAAGAAAAATATTCTGGCAAATTGAGCAAATTCATCATGATTCCGTTCCATATTTGTACAGTTTTACTATGGACATCGGCGACAGTATATAGTAGAATGATAACAAGATTGTAATAATTGTTCTACACAAGAAATTGTGATGAAATCTGAGATTCGACACATCATCCTGTGAATTCGAAGAGAAAATGTCACAATTTCGGTTAAAATTAGATTACAGAAAAATTACAGTCGATCACAGAGATATCTACATTCCCTTTATATAGAAACAGAAACAGAAACCAAAGTGCTTGGAACGCACGCATCGATTTGATTGGGGTGCAAAATGGCTTACTATTCGAGTAGCAGCAGCGCCTATGATTTCACTCTCTTTGAAGAAGATTTTGATTCTTCCGAGAGAATGAGAGCACAGGCGGATGACCGTCCCGCTACAGAGGACGGCGGCACACAGCAGAATAAGAGCAGAAGCGAAGAACGCCGCGCCGAGTCCGAGGCGAAGATCAAGCGCATGCGCAGACGCAGGTCCAATATCGCGCGTATCGCGATCGGCGTCGTATTCGGTATCGCTGTCGCGTTCATCGTCGCTTCCATTATTCACGGACAGGTTCAGCTCACCGAGCTCAATCAGCAGATCTCGGACGCGAAGGCGCAGCTGGCAGAGCAGCAGAGTGTGTACACACAGCTGGAGATGAAGGTCGATTCTTCCATCTCCACCTCCGTAGTAGAGGACTACGCAAAAAACAATCTCAAAATGAATAAGGCGACCAACTCCCAGAAGGAGTTTATACAGCTTTCCGACAGCGATAAGGCAGAGGTCACTCTCAAGAAGGACAAGAATATTTTTGAGACGATTGCAGAGGCGGTTTCTTCCTTATGGTCATGATTTGGTATATATCGAAAGAGTTTGAATAGAATGTAGATGAGATAAGAGTTGAGATTTGTCTTAACTCTTATTCGTGTTTTATAGAATATTGATTTTTGTATGCCGCGGCAGCACTCGGCGCTCCGAAGTCGGTCAAATTCCGTCAAAAATCGGAGCAAATCGCTGCGTTATTCAGAACGATTAAACGGTGGAAAAAGCCGTTTGACTACTTATGGAGAAAGGAGAAATCGCTTATGGGTGCTAACCAAAAGCTCAGAAGAAGAACCGTATGGCTTTTGATTATTATCTTGGCGGTTGGCTTCGGCGCTGTCATTACCCGACTGGCCTTCCTACAGCTGGTACAGGGCGAAGAGCTCCAGCGCAGAGCGATTGAACAGCAGCTTTCGGATACCCCCGTTTCCGCAAAGCGCGGTACGATATACGACACCAAGGGCAAGATCCTTGCCCAGTCCGCCTCCGTATGGCAGGTGGTCATGGCGCCCGCGTATTTTGACGACGGTGAAAGCGGTGAGGAACAGCGCCGCTTTGTTGCAAAGCGCCTGCATGAGATCTTAGGCGTGGATGAAAACGAGACCTATGAGGAAACCAAGCAGAACACCTACTATGTTTCCGTCAAGCGCAAGGTCGAAACCTCGGAGAAGGAGCAGATCATCGAGCTGCAAAACGAGCTCTCCGAAAAATATCAAAAGGCGGGTATCATCACGCTGCTCGACGACTACAAGCGTTACTATCCCTACAGCGACCTCGCCTCCTCGGTCATCGGCTTCACCGGCTCCGAGGATCAGGGTCTGTCGGGAGTAGAATATCAGTACAACGAATATCTGTCCGGCACGCCCGGCAGGATCGTTTCGGCGCAGAACGGCGTTCAGACGGAAATGCCCTTCGACTATAACCAGAACATCGGCGCGATCGACGGCAGCTCCATCGTGCTCACCATCGACGAGACCGTGCAGAGTATCGTTGAAAAGTACATGAAGCAGGGCGTCATCGACCACAACGTCCACGAGCGCGGTGTTTGCATCGTGATGGACGTCAATAACGGCGAGATCCTTGCGATGGCTTCCGTCAACGGCTTTGATCTGAACAAACCGTATGCCATCAGCGACGACCAGCAAAAGGAGATCGACGCGATCAACACCGATTATCTCGTCAAGCACGATTATATCGAGGAGGGCGTTGACCCCAGTAAGCTCAGCGAAAAGCAAAAGAATGAGCTGATCGAAAAGGCAAAGGCGGAGGCGAACAGCGCGGCGCTGGCAAGAAACTGGCGTAACAAGGCGATCTCCGATACCTACTATCCCGGTTCGGTTTTTAAGATGGTCACGCTGTCGATGGCACTCCAGGAGGGTGTTGTCAATGAGAACAGCCGCTTTAACTGCTCGGGCGCGTTCCAGCTGTATGAGGACACCATCCACTGTCACAACACCGCGGGTCACGGCTCCCAGACCTATCAGGAATGTCTGTGGAACTCCTGTAACCCCGGCTTCATCCAGATCGGCCAGCTGGTCGGCAAGGAAAAATTCTGGGATTATTATCAGGCGTTCGGCTTCTCGGACAAAACAGGCATCGACCTGCCCGGTGAGTCCGACGACCAGTTCTTTATCCACGACGGCGTAGAGGGCAACATGCTCGACACCGACTTGGCGGTTGCCTCCTTCGGTCAGAACTTCTCGATCACCCCGATCCAAATGATCACCGCGGCGAGCGCTGTCGCAAACGGCGGCAGGATCGTCCAGCCCCATGTCGTCAAGCAGATCCTTGATTCCAACGGCAAGGTCGTCAAAAATACCTCCACCGAGACAAAGCGTCAGGTCATCTCCGAATCCGTATCTAAAGAAATGTGCGGTATCTTGGAGGAGAACGCGACCACAGGCTCCGGTAAAAACGGCTATGTCGCGGGCTACCGCGTCGGCGGTAAGACCGGTACCTCCGAGAAGCTGATCGACGTCAACGACGACGGCGCGGATGACTATATCGCGTCCTTCTGCGGCTTTGCTCCCGCGAACAATCCGCAGTACGCGGCGCTGGTATTCTTTGACGCTCCCTTGGGCGGCAGCTACTACGGCTCCGAGGTCGCGGCGCCCGTATTCGCGAGCATCATGAGCGAGGTACTGCCGTATCTTGACGTCGCGGCGCAGTATACAGACGAAGAGATGAGCAACATTGATACCGCGGCCGGCTCCTACACGGGTCAGAGCATTGAGGACGCGACCAAGGCGGCTGAGGCGGACGGCTTCAGCGTGACGGTCAAGGGCGAGGGCTCGACGGTCATCTCCCAGAGTCCCGCGACAGGCGCGTCGATCCCGACGGGCGGCACCATCGTCCTGTATACCGATCAGAGCGCTTCCACCGATAAGGTCACAGTTCCGAACTTTGTCGGGCTGAGCGTGTCGGAGGTCAACGGCGTTGCCGCGGCGAACAACCTGAACGTCAGCATGACGGGCATGGTATCCTCGTCAGACGGTACCTCGACCTCCCAGAGTATCCCCGAGGGCAACGAGGTCGCGCCGGGTACGGTCATCACCGTCACCTTCAGCAGCAGCGGCATTGCCGACTAGACGCGTGTCATTATCAACTTTGATTCCAACGTTATCGGGTCGACGGATCAGCGCCGATCGGCGATCCTGCCGGCCCTTATCGCGGAGCGTATGCTCTCTTTGAACTATTATCAAAACAAATGAGGTGTAAAAATGGAGACAGGTTTATGGGCGTTCGGTGTAGCGGCAGTATCCTTTGCCGTTACCGCCGTGATCGGAAAGTTTTTGATCCCTTTCCTCCACAAACTGAACTTCGGTCAGACGATCTTAGAGGAAGGACCGAAATGGCATAAGAACAAGCAGGGTACCCCCACGATGGGCGGTATCATGTTCATCATCGGTATCGTGATCGCGACGACGGCGGGCATACTGCTGTACGCGGTCGGTCACGGCATGGATTCCGTGAGCTACTATGTGTTCATCGGTCTGCTGTTCGCGCTGATGAACGGCGCCATCGGCTTTGTTGACGATTATGTCAAGGTCGTCAAAAAGCGCAATCTCGGCTTGACCGCGATCCAGAAGCTCGTCCTGCAATTTTTGGCGGCGGCGATCTACCTGTTCCTGATGCACCTGTGCAAGGACAATACCGAGATCCTGATCCCCTTTGTCAACCACTATGTCAATCTCGGCTTCTTCTACTATATCATCATGGCGATCGGTCTGGTCGCCATCGTCAACGCGGTCAACCTGACCGACGGTATCGACGGACTCGACGGCTCGATCACCTTCTTCGCGTGCCTGTTCATGATGCTGATCGCCAATGTACTGGGCGGTCACGAGGCGAACGTGCTGTATACCGCGGCGGGCGCGGGCGGATGCCTGGGCTTCCTCGTCTGGAACTTCCATCCCGCCAAGTGCTTTATGGGCGACACAGGCTCGCTGTTCCTCGGCGGCATGGTGTGCTCGATGGCGTTCGCGATGGATATGCAGCTCATGCTGCTGCTGATCGCGCTGACCTACCTGCTTGAGATGCTCTCGGTCGTGCTCCAGGTCACCTACTTCAAGCTCACTCACGGCAAGCGTATCTTCAAGATGTCGCCGATCCACCATCATTTTGAGATGTGCGGCTGGTCGGAGACCAAGATCGTCTGCGTGTTCTCCGCGTTCACCGCTGTTTGCGGTCTCATTGCACTGCTGCTGGTGATCTTCGGCATCGTCCGACTGCCCGCGGCATAATCGCTTTTGCTCCCCGATCGGGGAGGGCAACATACCCATTGAATGAAGGAATGAGGCATATGTCAACAATCGAAAACACCTCGCGCCGCAGGGTGCGGGATTATGAGCGTGATCGCCGTGCCTCTGACAAACGAGGCAGACGAAAAATCAATTTTTCCATGCTGAATATCGGCAAGGGTATCGACGTGCCCTTTGTCCTGCTGATATTGGTACTGCT
>DNIP01000111.1 GCA_003499325.1 Oscillospiraceae bacterium | reverse complement strand
GGCTCGCGCTCGATGACGGACGTAGTCCTCTACGCGGTGACGCCGTGCGTGATCATCAACGCGTTCCAGCGTGAGTACCGACCCGAGATGCTCAGCGGACTGTTGATCGCGCTGCTGGCGGCATTCCTGTCGCTCCTGTTCTCCGTCCTGCTCGCCGAGCTGATCTATCGCAAAACCGAGCTCTCCCGTGCCGTGGTGCTCAAATTCGCGCTGGTGTTCTCTAACTGCGGGTTCATGGCGCTGCCGCTGCAGCAGGCGATCCTCGGTGATGACGGCGTGTTCTACGGCGCGGCGTTCGTCGCAATATTCAACATCTTCATGTGGACGTATGGGCTGTTGACCATGAGCCGCAAGGGCGAGTGGCGCTCTGCGCTCAAGGCGATCTGCAACCCCGGCATCATTGGTACGGCGATCGGGATCATCCTCTTTTCGTTCTCGATCCAGCTCCCGACGGTGATCCTCTCGCCGATTAGGATGCTCGCGGCGCTCAACACACCCGTTCCTATGCTGGTGATCGGCTACCACCTGATGCACGCCGACCTCAAACGCGTGCTGACCGACAAGGGCGCGTATTTCGCTATGGCAATGCGCCTGATCGTCATCCCGCTGATCGTGATGGGCGTGATGGTCGCCCTGCGTATCGACGCGACGATCACGACCGCGACGGTGATCGCGGTGAGTGCGCCTGTGGCGGCGTTCACCACCATGATGGCGTCAAAGTACGGCAGAGATACCGAGCTGTCGGCGGGGATCGTATCAGCGTCGGCACTGTTCTCATTGATCACGATGCCGTTGGTGGTCGGATTGACGCAGTACCTTTTGAGTAACTGAGAACTAAGAAAGAAGAAATAAGAACTAATATTACATATAGATCATTGACGGAGGATATTATGCCGAAGAATCCTAAGCAAAAGCAAAAGCTGCTTTATATCATGAAATTCTTTTTGGAGAAAACCGACGAGGAATACGGTGTGACCGTCGCGGATATCATCGACTATCTCGACGAGTACGGGATCACCGCCGAGCGCAAAAGCATCTATAATGATATCGAATGTCTGCGTGATTTCGGCATGGATATCGTCAAGTCGAAGGTCGGCAAGATCTCGCTGTTCAGCCTGGTATCGCGCGACTTTACGCTTGAGGAGATCAAGCTGCTCATTGACGCGGTGCAGAGCTCCAAGTTCATCACGCTGAAGAAAAGCCGTGAGCTGATCCGTAAGATCGAGACCCTCACCTCCGAGAATCAGGCGAAGGAGCTGCACCGTCAGGTCATCGTCGCCAACCGCGTCAAGAACTCGAATGAGGAGATCTACCGCAATATCGACAGCATTAACCGCGCCATCAACAAAAAGCGCAAGATCGGCTTTTACTATACGCAGTGGGCGGTATCGCGCTCGGGCGCGAAGAAGATCACCAAGGTGCGCCGTCACGACGGTATGCGCTACCTGCTGACCCCCAAGGCGCTGACATGGGACGATGAAAACTACTACCTGATCGCCTATGATAAGGAGCTCGATAAGCTCAAGCACTTCCGTGTGGACAAGATGGAGTCGATCTCGGTGGAGGAGGAGCGTGCCGACAGCACCAAGGCGGTCGATAAATTCGACCTCGCGGTGTATACCAAGCAGGTGTTCGGCATGTACGGCGGCGACACCGTCAACGTTAAGCTCCGCTTTGACGACAGCCTGATCGGCGTGGTGATCGACCGCTTTTCCGACAAGGTCTTTATCCAGCCGATGGGCGACGGCAGCTTTACCATGAGCGCCGAGGTGATGCTCTCGCCGCAGTTCTACGGATGGCTGTTTTCCTTCGGCGATAAGGTGAAAATCGTCTCGCCGAAATCCGCCGTCAACGGCTTTGGTAAATGGCTCGACAGCGTTAAAGCGCAGTATGAGTGATGAGCGCTTGTTCGCAACAAAATAGGGTTGAGATATCGCAGTATGCCGCTTTGGTGTACTGCGATTTTTAGTGGTCAGTGGTTAGGGGTTAGTGGTTAGGGGTTAGTGGTCAGTGGTTAGTGGTCAGTGGTTAGTGGTCAGTGGTTAGTGGTCAGTGGTCAGTGGTCAGTGATTAGTGGTTAGTGGTTAGTGGCCGCGTATAAAAATAGCAGGTATGTCTTGCGTTTGCTTTTACAATTATCGAAAAAGCGGCACGCCGCCAACACGGAAAGGCACGCGTGCCCAAAGTCCCGTTTATGGGCATATCTTTCTGTTATCATCATATCACGGGGAGAAAATCTCCGACCCGAACGGTTGCT
The DNA here is from genome assembly GCA_003499325.1 of Oscillospiraceae bacterium. GTDB lineage: Bacteria > Bacillota > Clostridia > Oscillospirales > Acutalibacteraceae > Ruminococcoides. The sequence goes on along the minus strand of DNIP01000111.1, from coordinate 5,981 downwards.
GAATCCGCTGTTCGGGGATATTTCGGGGCGATCCCCGTGACAGGATGTGAAAGGTATGTTGAATTTTTGTATTTTTGTGTTTATTTTTTACGCGGTTTGTGCTATTATAAGAAGGATGGTACAAAAACAGGAGTTTTTTACCGTATATAAACGCGTCAAACGCAGATAATGCTGCCGCTCCTTATGATCAAAGGCACAGGCATTGTCCGCGGTTATTGAGGAGAACTATGAGCAGATTCATCTTAGCGTCACAATCGCCGCGCCGTCAGGAGCTGATCGGCTATATCCTATCGGAGTATGAGGTCATCGTGTCCGATGCACAGGAGATCCTCCCCGACGGGATCGCGCCCGAGGATGTGCCCGCGTATCTGGCGGGTATCAAGGCGCAGGCTGTCGCTTCGGAGCACCCCGACGACGTTGTGATCGGCGCCGATACGGTGGTGATCCTCGACGATCAGGTGCTCGGTAAGCCCAAGGATGAGGACGACGCGTTTCATATGCTGCGTGCGCTGTCCGGTAAGGCGCATACCGTGATCACCGGCTGTGCGATCATTCAAAACGGCAGGATGACGACCTTCGCCGACCATACGCGCGTGGAGTTTTATCCTCTCAGCGATCGGGAAATTTTGGATTATATCGCCACAGGCGAGCCTTTTGACAAGGCGGGCGCTTACGGCATACAGGGCAAGGGCTCTGTGCTGGTCAAGCGCATCGAGGGCGATTTCTTCAATGTTATGGGGCTTCCCGTCGCTCGACTCAAGCGTGAGATGGAACGCGCGGGAGCACTGCCGCAGGAGACGCAAGGAGATACGATATGACGCATCTGTTCATCCTCAACAAATACGCCGGCACGACTGACGCTACGCCGAAAATCAGAGCGCAGATCGAAGTCCTGCACCTGCCGGATGCAGTGATCGAGTATACGCAGAAAAAGGGTGACGCGGAATTTATCGCGCGCCGCTATGCCGAACAGGGCGATGAGCTGCGTGTATACGCCTGCGGCGGCGACGGTACGGCGAATGAAGCGCTGCACGGACTGATCGGCTGTGAGAACGCCGCGCTCGGCGTGATCCCGATCGGCACCGGCAACGACTATGTGCGTTCCCTGCCGGGGGACAGCGAGGATTATCGGAGCGTCGAAAAGATGGTGCGCGGCACGACCAAGCGCGTCGATCTGCTTAAATGCAATGACAGATACGCGCTCAACGTGATCTCCGTCGGCTATGACTGTGAGGTCGCCGACCGCGCGCAGAAGAATAAGCGCCTGCCGATGATGTCGGCGACGCTAGCGTATCGGCTCGCCATCGTACAGTGTCTGCTGACAAAGAGAAAACATACCTTCACATCCTATGCCGACGGCAGGAGGATCCCTCTTGCCGAGGGCTTTAAGAGCCAGATGCTCGCCGTAGCCGCCAAGGGCAAGTATTACGGCGGCGGCATCAAGGCGACCCCTTACGCACAGCTTGACGACGGTCTGATCGACTTCATGGCGATCCCGACCGTGCCGATCAGCTATTTTGCGTGGATGTTCGGCGCGTTCAGCCGCGGCGAGCACATTGATCACCCCAAGGGCAAGACCTTTATTCAGCATCAAAAATGCAAGACCTTAAGGATCGATAACCACGGGCAGATCAAGATCGGCATCGACGGCGAGATGTTCGTGATGACGGATCCCGAGATCACGGTGATCCCGAAGGCGTTCGATATTATAATTCCTACCAAGAATTAAAACAGCAAATGAGAGAAACGATCGACACAGGGCTTTGCACTGCTTCGATCAAAACAGGATTCAGATATGGGAAAGAAAAGCTACAAGAGGCTCGGGCTGATCGCCCTGATCGCCGTGCTGCTGACGATGGTGATCGTCGGCACCTCGGCAGTCTCCGCGATCGCGCATCACACGACGGTCAAGTCGAGCAACGCCGGCGCCCCGTCCTCCAACGCAAAAGTGAATAGCTTGCTGAAATCCTATGTGTATAACGCAACGCATAACCGTTCAAAATGGTTGTATGACCTGTTGAACGCATCGGGCTTGACGCGGCTGGATAACAGCAGCGACGGCAAGGCGATCTTCCAAAAAGCCTATGAGCTCGGCGTGATCGGCGCCTACACCGAGGACGATATTTATCAGCCGCTCAACCGCCTGTTCGTCGCGCAGACGACGGTCAAGGCGCTGGGCTACCCCGAGCGGACGGTCGGTTCATTATCCGACGTGACTCCCGATCAGCAAAGCGCGATGGGCACGATGGCGTATTACGGCTGCTTTGTGCCCGATGATAAAGACAGGGTATATCCCGGCGCGGCGATCTCCGCAGAGGAGTATGAGATGCTGACGACGGAGCTTAGCCGTTATCAGGCGTTCAAGGGGAAGCGGATCCTCGCGTTCGGCGACAGCATCATGCACGGCAGCGGCAACAACGACGAGGGTATCGCCGATCTGATCGCCGTCAAATACGGCATGACGGCTGTGGACTATTCCGTGCCCGGCGCGTCGTTTGCCGACCGCGGCGAGCGCAGCCGTATCTGCAACCAGATGCGTGTGGCGTACCAACAGCATGAAACAGCGGACCTTATCCTGCTCAACGGCGGCACCAATGATATGGGGCGCACACCGATCGGTGAAATCGCGGCGGGCTTTGATATGACCGACGCAGAGGAAACCGACTTTTCGGGCGGTATGGAAAAGGCGCTGTGGATGCTGGGGAACTATTGGCAGGATGCGCCCGTCGTCTATGTCCGCGTCCACGATATGGATCTGATCGATGACAGAACCGAGCGCCGATACGGCGACAGAGCTCTCGGCATTACCGATAAATGGGGCGTCAAATCGGTCGATTTGTACAGCGGTACGTCGATGAATACCGAGATTCAGACGATCTGCGACCGCTATACCTTTGTGGATGAGCGGTACGGCGACGTCCATGACGCCATCCATCCCAACGCGCTCGGATACGCAAAGTTCTATCTGCCCCTCGTCTCTCGTGCGGCGGCGGATCAACTCAGTGAGGTGTAAGCAATGACAAAATTATATATCGCGGTGCCCTGCTATAATGAGGAAGAGGTGCTCCCCGACAGCGCCGAAAAGCTCCGCGTAAAACTGAATCAAATGATGGATAACGGGCTGATCGGTACCGACAGCCGCATCGTGTTCATCGACGACGGCAGCCGTGACAAGACATGGCAGTTGATTACGGAGCTCCACGACAGCGACAGCATTTTCAGCGGGATCAAGCTCAGCCGCAACCGCGGTCACCAGAACGCCCTGATGTGCGGCTTGATGACCTTGAAGGACGAGGCGGACGCGGTGATCTCCATCGACGCCGACCTGCAGGACGACATTGAGGTTTTTGACGAGATGGTCGAAAAATATCGTCAGGGCTGTGACGTAGTCTACGGCGTGCGCTCAAAGCGCGAGACCGATACCTTCTTCAAACGCTTCACCGCCGAGGGGTACTATAAGGTGCTCGACAGGATGGGCGCGAAGGTCATCTTCAATCATGCCGACTTCCGTCTGATGAGCGCGCGTGCGCTCGCGGCGTTTGCCGAGTTCAAGGAAACCAACCTGTTCCTGCGCGGCATGGTGCCGATGGTGGGCTACAAGAGCGATATCGTGACCTATGAGCGCTCGGAGCGTCTGGCGGGCGAGAGCAAATACCCGCTCAAGAAGATGCTGGCGCTCGCGTGGGAGGGCATCACCTCGCTGTCCACCAAGCCAATCAAGCTGATCACCCGGCTGGGGCTGATCATTTTCCTGATCAGTATTGTGATGCTGATCTACACGCTGATCCGCTTCTTCATGGGCGCGACCGAGACAGGCTGGGCGTCGCTGGCGGTGTCGATCTGGGCGATCGGCGGCTTGCAGATGATGGCGATCGGTATCATCGGCGAGTATATCGGAAAAATCTATCTGGAAGCAAAGCGCCGTCCGCGCTATATTGTTGAAGAATATCTACACGATTGAGTGTTAATAGAATGAAAAAAAGCTGACCTGTTCGGGTCAGCTTTTCTTGTATGTCAGATCATAAATGGAACGCGCGCTTCAAGAACAGCTTGCCCGTGTTGGTCAGGAAGATGTCCTCCGCCTTGCGGATGATCTCCTTTTCGGGGGTGTTCTGCTCCTTGAAGTCGACGATCAGCTTGGCTTCTATCAGGATCTGGTGGTCGAGCGTGCCGATGTGCTCATAGTTCTCGGCGTTCTCCACCATGTGGCACACCTTCATCGCCGCGGCTTCCGTCACGCCGCATTCGCGCAGGATATCGCGCACCACAGGGATGCGGTCGCCCTCAACGTTGTGCACCACTGCCGCGAGCTCTAAGTCGAACTGTTCTTCATCGCTCAGGCGCTCTAATTCGCCGATGCTCTTTGCCAATGTGTACACACGGACAAAATGCTGTACCTTGTTCATATCGCCGTGGTAATACTGCTTCATTCTCAGCGCGACGCGGTTGACGTCCTGCGTGCGCTGCTTTGCCGCCGCGTCATTTTCCTTGGGCATCTTTTTGCGCCTTCTTTCTCTTTTTTCTGTCAATTTTATCCTGCTTGATGACCTCGCGCAGGTAGGCGAAGGTCTTTTCCTCGCCGTTCTCGGCAAGGTAGGTCAGGTAATGCTCGATCAAGTCGCACGATGCGGGGTGCATCAGCTCGCCGCGGAATACGCGTCCCTTGCGCTCTTTGCCCCTGATAAAGTATTCCAGCGGACTGCGGTCGGTGTATCTGTCGCCCTGATAGGTCTTGCACGCCGCCATGCGGTCGCAGAACATTTCGACCACATAGCGCACCGGCATTTCGACGGGGCGTATCTTGCGGTCAACGGGGGAGTAGTCCGTCCAGTATTCCAGGTGATGACGATTCCTGCCCTTGTGGTGCATCCACGCCTCGCTGTAGCCCTTGACCTCGCGCTCACGGTCGTTCGGACTGCGCGTGCCCTGCCAGTAGCGCGCGCCCTCGCTGAACTCCGTCCACGAGTATTTGGACAGGTCGTGCTTCAGCCCCTGCCACGGGATCCCCGCCTTAAAGCAGTTGCGGATCACCTGGTGACGGTGGTGGGTGATGGTTTTATAATGATTCAGCGCCTTGCTCATCGGATCCCTCTTTTCTGAGTATCCATTATAATACAAGACGCGGGATTGTGCAAGGGGCGTTTTGCGCCGGCTTTGCCGCAAGCGATTCATGAGCAACAACCTCTTGCAACTTGCAGCGGATTATACTATAATATAATCGGAAACAAATGCGATTGGGAGGCGTATGCTTATCAACAGACAAAAAATCATCGTGCGTACCAGTATCATCGGTATCGTCGCCAATATCGCTCTCGCCGCTTTCAAGGCGGCGGTCGGCTTGCTGGCGAACTCGATCTCCGTCACGCTGGACGCCGTCAATAACCTGAGCGACGCGCTGTCGTCGGTTATCACGATCATCGGCGCCAAGCTCTCTGTCAAGCCTGCAGACAAAAAGCATCCGCTGGGTTACGGACGGGTTGAATATCTCAGCTCCATGATTATCGCGCTGATCATCCTCTATGCGGGTATCTCGGCGGGGATCGAGTCGATCAAGAAGATCATCACCCCCGAAGCGCCCGATTACAGCGCTGTTTCGCTGATCATCATCGCGGTGGCGGTCGTCGTCAAGATCGTGCTGGGCACCTATGTGTCGCGCGTCGGCAAAAAGGTGAACTCCGACTCCCTCGCGGCGTCGGGCAAGGACGCGCTGATGGATTCCATCATCTCCGCTTCCGTACTGGTGGCGGCGGTCATCTACCTGATCTGGGGTATCTCGCTGGAAGCGTACCTCGGCGTGGTGATCTCGCTGTTCATCATCAAGGCGGGCTTTGATATCCTGCGCGAGACGATCTCTCAGATTCTGGGCGAGAGGATCGACTCCGAGATCAGCCAGCAGATCAAGGCGGAGCTCTGCGCCTATGACGGCGTCAACGGCGCTTATGATCTGATCCTGCACAGCTACGGTCCCGATCAGCTGATCG
>DNIP01000017.1 GCA_003499325.1 Oscillospiraceae bacterium | reverse complement strand
GCGCCGATGATACCCGCGTCGTTGCCTAAGGTAGCGATGCAAACCTGGGTCTGCTTCTCGTTATACTTGGTGAAGCGCTCCTTCTCAATGATGGTGCGCAGCGGACCCAAAAGATTCTCGCCCTGACCGGCGATACCGCCGCCGATACACAGCACATCGGGCTGGAAGATGTTGATAATGTTGATCAGACCGGTCGCCAGATAGTTGATGTACTGATCGACGACCGCCGCGCCGGTAGGATCGCCTGCCTGCTGCGCGTCAAAGGCGGTCTTGCCGTTGACATTGTCGATATCATCGTCCGCGAGGTGGAGCATGTAGGAGAACTCCGCCTTCTCGTTACGGATTGCTTCCTTGGTCATATTGATCAGCGCAGTGGCGGAGGCGTAGGCTTCCCAGCAGCCCTTTCTGCCGCAGCCGCACTCACGACCGTCCTTGACGATGACCATGTGGCCGAGCTCAGCGCCCGCGAAGTTGGAGCCGGAATAGATCTTGCCGTCGATGATGATACCGCCGCCGACGCCTGTGCCGAGGGTGATGGCGATGGCGTTTTTGGTACCCTTTGCAGAGCCGGCGAGGAATTCGCCGAGTGCCGCGGCGTTCGCGTCATTCTCGACCTTGGTATATTTATGGAGGCGCTCCTCCATCATCTTCGCAATCTCCCAGTTCTTGAAGAAGAGGTTCGGAGAGGTCTCGATGATGCGGGTCTCAGGGTTGACCGCGCCGGGTACGCCGATGCCGATATAATCGATATCATCCATCTTGAGCTTCGCCTTCTTGATCGCCTCTTTGACGACAGCCGCCATGGAGTCGCAGATCTCCGCCTCGGGACGGGGAACGTTGGTTTTGCAGGACGCTTTTGCGATGATCTCATAATCGTCGTTGACAACGCCTGCCACGATATTGGTGCCGCCTAAATCGATACCTACTCTATAACTCATAATAACCTCCGGATGGTGTTTATTTATAGGCGATTTCGCCATATATAAATAGTATAGCATATGAGAGAAATCAAAAAAAGCTTTTTTTCCTCTTTCGATGTAGAAAAAAAGCTGTCTGAGTTGTATATATTTACCATGTTACAATGTTGTTGTTTGTGCAACCCCTCTTCGTGTGGTACAATGAAAATGTAGAAAGTCAGCGGCGGCTGTTTTACCTCTTTTATGTGAACGAAAGGGGGATAGTTGCGATGGCTGAAGTATACAGCGTGTTAGCGTTTGTATTACTTCTTGTAGCTCTTGCTAAAGTCATTGATAACATAAAGAAATAACCGCCCTGTGCTGCAACACAAGACGGTTATATTTCGCTTATTCTAAGCAAGTATAAACGGAAGTAGAGCAAAACAGTCAAAGCTGTCTTTCTACGTTCACATTATATAACAGATTTATCATAAAGTCAATACTACGGGCGCGGGGTGATCCGCGCCTTTTGTTTACTGATTCAATTCCTTTGATGATTCTTCGAGCTTGTCCTTATCCTTCTTTCTGAAGATGATCAGCTTCGAGAACACATAGTTCAGGATAACGACCACCACGCTGACGATCAGCTTTGCGACAAAGCCCTCCGCGCCGAACAGCGGCTGATTCAGACCCATCGCGACCAGCAGCGGCACGCCGAACCATTCCAGTACGCCGGTGATCAGTCGCGCCAGTACAAAGAGCCACAGCTCCTTCATGACCAACCCAAAGCGCCATGACTTGGACTCAAAGACCCAGATCTTGTTGGTCACAAAGGCAAAGACAACGCCTGCGACCCACGCGATGAAGTTCGCGAGGAAGATCGAAAGGATCGACATCGTGATATTTTTGCCGAAGATCGTCCAGATGACCTGATCGCCGTGCATCGCCGCGTTCAGCAGCGGCTCCATGATCCAATATACCACCCAGTTGACCAGCGTGGTCAGCACGCCGAAGATGATATACATGATGATCTCTTTATATTTGATAAACAGTGATTTGATTTTTTCCATATGTTCTTCCTTTGCGGCAAGTGTATCCCGCCATACAACTATTATTTGTCGTCGTCCAGATTGGTTTCCTTGGCGATATAGATCGGGCGATCCTTGCTTTCAATATAGATCCTGCCGATATACTCGCCCAGCACGCCGACGGACATCTCGATGATGCCACCCATGAACAGCACCGCGCAGAGGGTCGTAACATAGCCGGGCACATCGATACCCATGATCAAAGTCTGGATCAGCGTGATGATGATCCAGATGAATGCGAGCGCCGAGATCACAAAGCCCAGCACCGCGATAAAGCGCAGGGGCGTGACCGAAAAGCTCGTGATACCGTCGAGCGCGTATTTGAACAGGCTCCAGAAGCTCCATTTAGTCGTGCCGACGGTACGCTCCACGTTCTGGTATTCGATCCACTTGGTCTGATAGCCGACCCAGCAGAACAGACCCTTGGAAAAGCGCTGTTTCTCGCACAGGCTGATGATGCTGTCCACCATCTGGCGCGACATGATGCGGTAGTCCACCGCGCCGTCGGGCATTTTGACGTCGGAGATCTTATTCTGGAAGCCAAAGAACATCTTCGAGATCATCTGGCGGATCGGGTTCTCGCCCTTTTGCTTGGCGCGATAAAGCGCACAGCAGTCATAGCCCTCTTCCACGCCCTCGATCATCTGCGGGAACATCGCGGGCGGATGCTGCAAATCAGCGTCCATGACGATCACGTAATCGCCGGTGGAATGCTCGAGACCCGCGTACATGGCGCTCTCCTTGCCGAAATTGCGCGAAAAGGAGATATACTTGGCGTTACTGTACTTGGCGGCAAGCTCACGCAGCACGAATAAGGTCTTGTCCTTGGAGCCGTCGTTGATAAAAATATAGCGAAAATCGTAGTCAGGGATGGTTGCGATGACTTTATTGGTCTCCTCGATAAAGAGAGGGAGCACCTCCTCCTCGTTATAACAGGGAACGACAATATCGATCAGCTTCATTTTCACACCTCCGTAAATGAGACGGTTTTGTCCATACCTCGTTATCTTGACACATCGTAAACTTTATTATACCAAACTATCATCATCGTGTAAATGATAATGAAAAAATTTTTTGAAAAATATCAAGAAAGTGTTTACCTGACCTGTAAATGATGGTAATATAAATATGTATGTAAAAATGTAAAGGAGAATTGTATGTCAGCTAAGATAAAGACAAAGACCGCTTCGCCTCCCAAGGACGCTCCCACCCTGGCGAAAGGCTCCTTCATGGAGCGCCACGGTGTGTGGGTCTACCTGTTCCTGGCGTTTTTCATCCCGTTCATCCTGATGTTCTTCGCTTTCAAGGTCGCGGGCGTTTCTCCCTTTGGCACCAACCAGATCCTCGCCACCGACCTGTGGCACCAATATTATCCGTTCCTGGTGGATTACCAGGACAAGCTCCAGCACGGCGGCTCTCTGCTGTGGACATGGAAGAGCGGCGGCGGTACCAACTATATCGCTTTGATGTCCTATTATCTGGCAAGTCCGCTGAACTTCTTATCCGTGCTGGTTCCCGCGGATAAGCTCAGAGAATTCTTGTATGTCATCACCTGCGTCAAGATCGGTCTGGCGGGATTTTTCTATGCGCTGTTCCTCAAGCTCACCTTTAAGCGCAAGGACGTCTCCATCACGGCGTTCGGCATCATGTACGCCTTGTGCGCTTTCATCATGGGCTATTACTGGAACGTCATTTGGCTGGACACCATCGCGCTGCTGCCGCTGGTCATCGCGGGCACCTTCGCGCTGCTGCGGGAGGGTAAATTCCGCATCTATGTCATCGCGCTGGCGCTGTCCATCCTCGCGAACTACTACATCGGACTGTTCACCTGCATCTTCGTGCTGCTGGTATCCATCGGCTACTGCATCGTGGAATTCAAGGGCTGGAAGGATCTGATCAAGCAGTTCTTCAAGATGGCGGGCTTCTCCCTGTTGTCGATCATGATGTCGGCGGTTCTGGTGCTGCCGACGTACTTTGCGCTGCATTACACCTACTCCGCCAAGAATACCTTCCCCAAGGATTTTGCCATCAACATCGGCAGTAAGGCGGATTTCGGCGGCGTCTTGGAGGGCATCGGCAAGACTATCGCCAACTCGGTCGCTTTCATCAAGCCGACGGAGAAGGAGGGTCTGCCCAACGTCTACTGCGGCGTATTCGTCATCTTTTTGGCGCTGCTGTTCTTCTTCTGCTCCAAGATCAAGATCCGCGAGCGCGTTTTCTGCGGCGGCTTGATGCTGTTCTTCATGCTCAGCTTCATCATCCGTCAGCTCGATTATGTGTGGCACGGCTTCCACTTCCCCAATATGCTGCCGCACCGCTTCTCCTTCCTGTATTCTTTCCTATTAATCTATATGGCGTTCAGGGTGTTCATGCACATCGACAGCCTCAAGCTCGCCTCTGTGATCGGCGGCATCCTCGCGTTTGCAATCTACCTCGGCATTGCCGCGACCTATTTTGACGGCGAAAAGGTCAAGCTCTCGCCGATCTTCGAGAATCAAAAGGTCGATCCGATCCTCTGGTCGGCGTTCATCGGCGGCATCCTCGCCGCATGGGTACTGCTGTACTCCCTGCGCAACAAGATCCCGCGGATCGCAATGGTGATCGGCGTCTCGGTCATCGGCGTTACAGCGGCGGTCATCATCTTTGCGTCGGGCACGATCATCAACTCCGCTGTCAGCAAGGACGGGGGCAACGCCTTTCACATCTTCTTCGGCATCGTCATCCTGCTGTTGACCGCGGCGGCGGCGCTGCTGATCAGCTCCAAGGAGATGAACAAGAATCACCAGATGACCAAGGTCGTGCTGTCCGTCGTGCTCTTGATCCTCGCGATGGTAGAGGGTCTGTTCTCTGCCGCGGGCGGCGTCAAGACCGTTGGTGTTACCGACGCGAAAAGCTATCCGCTCGGCGGTAATGATACCCTCAGCTGCGTTGAGAAGGTCAATGATCTGGAAAAGAATACCATTGACCTGCCCCATACCGAGGTCAACAAATACCATTCCCTCAACGATAACGCCCTGATCGGCGCGGACGGTATCTCCATGTTCAACTCGATGGTCAACAAGGATATCACCATCTATATGGAGAAGTTCGGTATCTGCGGATGGGACGCCTCCAACCGCTACACCTATCAGGAAAGCTCCCCCTTCACCAACCTGATGCTCAACATCAAATACCTGATCACCCCCTACGGCGCGTACCTCGACACCGCCCATATGGATGAGATCTATCACAGCAATAACGTCAAGCTGCTGCAGAACAAGTATTATCTGCCGCAGGGCTTCATGGTGAAGAACGCGCTGAGCACCTTTAACGTCAAGAATGCCTCGACGAATCCGATGGACAACCAGAATAACCTGTTCCGCATGACCACCGGACTGAACGGCGATATCTATCAGTATCTGGCGAGCACCTCCTGCACCGCCGCTACCAACGGCGCCTCGATCAAGGCGGCGAACGGCGGCACCTACTCCTACAACTCCTCGCAGGCGAACGACTCCTATGATATCAACTATGTCGCCGATCGCGACGGCACCGCGGTGGCGTACTTCTCCGGCAGCACGGACAATATCTCGATCCGCGTCAACGGGGCGGAGAAGATCGGCTACTATATCAAGCGACCGTTCATCATGATGGTCGGCGACGTCAAGAAGGGCGATACCATCACCCTGCACGCGACCATGGCGAACAGCTCCTCCGGCACGCTCACCTCCTACTGTGCGATGTTCAACGACGAGCTGTTCAAGCAGGGCTATGACCTGCTCTCCAAATCCACCATGACCGCGACTACAGTCAAGGACAGCTATATCGCGGGCGATATCACCGCGCAGGAGGACGGCTTGTTCTACACCTCGATCTCCTATTCCAAGGGCTGGAAGGCGTATGTCGACGGCAAGGAAACCGAGATCACTCCCGTGGGCGACGCGATGCTGGCGTTCCCGCTTAGTAAGGGCGACCATCACATCGAGCTCAAGTATATCCCCGAGGGCTTCATCCCCGGCTTGATCTGTACCCTGCTGGCTATCGCGATCTTTATCGCGCTGATCATCCTTGCGCCGAAGCGCGAGCAAATCTTCGCGAAGCTCAAGGCAAACAAGACGGCTCCCAACGAGAATAGCAAATCCGATAACAAAACGGCTCCCACGGCACAAGCTCAGTCCAATAAATCTAACCATAAAGAAAAAACATAATGTAAAAGGCGCACGGATGATCGTCCGTGCGCCTGTCATTTTATTCAGTTGAGCTTGCCACGTCAGAACCCTCATACTAAGTAGCAATAAAAAACTTTAAAAAGATATTAGCGGAGAATTACGCATAACAAGGCGGAGGGCGCAGG
>DNIP01000178.1 GCA_003499325.1 Oscillospiraceae bacterium | reverse complement strand
CGGGCATGGAAGCGCGTGCGCCGGAACGAACGGATACGAGAAGCGGGTTCTCCTTGTCACCGAACTTCTTGCCGGTGATCTCTTCCATCTTACCGATATACTCATTGATCTGATCCTGGATCTCAGGATTGATCTGGCGGCCGTCCTCATAATACTGGGTACAAGCCTCTGTGGTGATCGTGAAGCCCTGAGGAACGGGCAGACCGATGTTGGTCATCTCAGCGAGGTTCGCGCCTTTACCGCCGAGAAGTTCTCTCATGTCAGCGTTACCTTCTTTAAAAAGGTAAACCCATTTTTTGCTCATTGGAATCTCCTCCTAAAAGTTTGTTATAGTAAGGACTGCGGCGGATTTCGCCACAGCATACATATACAAGTGTATTATAACAAAGGATGGATAAAAATGCTATACAAAAGAGAAAAAAGAAGCAAAAAAGGGGCACAAAAGTCATGCCTATATTTTGTGGATATTGTGTAAAATGTTAAAATTGTCATCTTTTTGTAATTTGTTCTTGCAAAATCCCAAATATATGCGATAATAGTATTATCTACGAGAGCGCCCGGACGCGCTGCGCGCAGTGAAAAATGAATAATGAAAAGTGAAAAATGAAGGTGACTCGCTTCGCTCGATCATTTATATGATCGGCTTGGTTGAAACCTTTCCTTATCATTATATTTGAGGTAGCAATATGAACAATAAATGTGCCGTTATCCTCGCCGGCGGCGAAGGTAAACGAATGAAATCCAATATTCCCAAGCCCATGAACGAGGTACTGGGCAAGCCGATGCTCCGCTGGGTCATTGACGCGGTCAAGGCGGCGGGGATCGACGATATCTGCGTCGTCACCGGCTTCAAGACCGAGGTCACCGAAGCGTATCTCGACTCGCTTCCCTTCACAGTATCTCACGTATTACAGAGCGAACGCCTCGGCACGGGTCACGCCGTGATGATGGCAAAGGACTTTCTGAATGAAAAAGGCGGCGATGTCGTCATCCTGTGCGGTGACGCGCCGTTCATGGATACACAGACCATCGCCGACGCCTATAACGATCATCACGAGAGCGGCGCTTCCGCGACCGTCATCAGCGCGATGCTCGACGACCCGACCGGCTACGGCAGGATCGTCCGTAACGCGGACGGCACCCTGAAAAGTATCGTTGAACAGAAGGAAGCCGATGAAGAGACCCTCAAGATCAAAGAGGTCAACTCGGGCGGCTACTGGTTCGACACCGCTGATCTGCTCAGCGTACTGGACAACATCAAGGCGAATAATTCTGCAAAAGAATATTATCTGCCTGACGCGCTCTATCTGCTCCTGCAAAACGGCAGAAAGGTCGGCGCATTCACGGCAAAGTCGCCCGACACCGTTCTCGGCGCCAACGATCCCGCACAGCTTCAAGAGCTGAACGAAATCGCTAAAAGCAAGATAACAGATAACAATTAACAGATAACAGTAAATGGCGGGCGCTGCCCGCACCCGAATTATAATCAATCAGGTGAGGGCGGAGCCCTCCCAAAACTGTTCTCTATTCTCTTTTATCTGTTCTCTGATTATGCATCCAAACCGCAAGGTTATATAACAAAAATTCATTTTAGGGGGACACATAATGAATTCACACGGTAAGGACATCAAGATTTTTACACTCAACTCCAACAAGGCTGTCGCTCACGGCATTGCGGATTGCTTAGGCATCCCGCTCGGTAAGAGCGACTGCGCAACCTTCTCGGACGGTGAGATCGCGGTCTCTCTGCACGAATCCGTCCGTGGCTCCGACTGCTTCATCGTACAGTCGACCTGTTCGCCCGTCAACGACAACCTCATGGAGCTTTTGATAATGATCGACGCGATGAAGAGAGCCTCCGCCTCCTCCATCACCGCCGTTGTACCGTACTTCGGCTATGCGCGTCAGGATCGTAAGGCCAAGGCTCGTGATCCGATCTCTTCCAAGCTGGTTGCCGACCTCATCACCACCGCCGGCGCCGACCGTCTGCTGACGATGGATCTGCACGCGGCTCAGATCCAGGGCTTCTTCAACATTCCCGTCGACCATCTTGTCGGCGCTCCGATGCTGGCAAAGCACATGAAGAAGAAGGTCGAGGGTCACGCGGACGAATATGTCGTTGTATCTCCCGACCTCGGCTCCGTTACCAGAGCGCGTAACTTTGCGGCTAAGATCGGCTGCCCCATCGCGATCATCGACAAGCGCAGACAGCGTGCCAATGTATCTGAGGTCATGAACATCATCGGCGAGGTCAGAGGCAAGAAGTGCATCCTCGTTGACGATATGATCGACACCGCGGGCACCCTGTGCAACGCCGCGAACGCGATCGTGGAAAAGGGCGGCGCTACCGAGGTATACGCCTGCGCTTCTCACGCGGTACTCTCCGGCCCTGCGATCGACCGCATCCGCGACAGCGCGATCAAGGAATGCATCCTGCTGGATACCGTTCCGATCCCCGAGGAGAAGATGCTCGACAAGTTCACCGTACTCTCTACCGCTCCGCTCTTTGCCGAGGCAATTGAGAGAATCTACGAGGACAAGCCGGTTTCTCCGATGTTCGTATAATTCGTTATTATTCGAACCGATATTATTCTACTGATAAACTGATGAAAGGGAGCTTCACCGCTCCCTTTCTTTGGAGTATATATGCTTTTCAAAAAGAAAGAATTCACCAACAACAGTATCGAATACATCATCGTCGGCCTCGGCAACCCGGGCAAGCAGTATGAAGGCACCCGCCATAACGCGGGCTTTATCGCGATCAACTACATTGCCGAGGAGCTGGGCGTGAAGATCAACAAGATCAAATTCAAGTCCACCGTCGGCGAAGCGAGGATCAGCGGCAAGCGCTGTTTGCTGATGAAGCCGTCCACCTACATGAACCTCAGCGGACAAGCGGTAACCGAGGCGATGAATTTCTACAAAATTCCACCCCAACAGGTTGTTATACTGTCAGATGACATCTCCCTCGACGTCGGCGTGATCCGTATCCGCCGCAAGGGCTCGGACGGCGGACAGAAGGGGCTGCAAAACATCATCTACCTCAGCGGCTCCGACGAGTTCCCACGCGTCAAGATCGGCATCGGCAAAAAGCCGCATCCCGACTACGAGCTCAAGGACTGGGTGCTCAGCCGCTTTACCGACAAGGACAAAAAGCTCATTGCTGATCGTCTGCCTGATATCAAAGGCGCGGTGGAATACATCGTTGACGGCGATATCGACAAGGCGATGAACCTATATAACTGAAGACTGAAGACTGAAAAATGAATAATGATGGTTTCTCGCTTCGGTCAATCAATTATTGACTCGGGTGTGGGTGCCCCACCCTTCATTCTTCAGTTTTAAATTTTCAATTTTCAATATTCACTACAAAAATGAAATTTTTAGATCAGGTCATCCAACGCACCAAGCAATACAAGGCGTTGGAAAATGCCGTCCGTACCCGGTCACGCGCTGCCGCGATCGGCGTTTCGGGCGTTCACAAAGCCAATATCATCACGTCGCTTTGCCGGGATAACGCCGTCAGAGCCTTTTGTGTTGCCCAAAACGAGCAGGAAGCGCAGATTCTGTGCAACGATCTGAGCGCCATGGGACTGCGCGCGCTGGTGTATCCCAAGAAGGATTTCATCTACATTCCGTCGCAGGTCAAGTCACACGAATATGAACACCAGCGCCTGAATGTCCTCAGCCGCATGCTCAGCGGCGACTACGACGTCATCATCGCCACGCTCGACGCGGCGGCACAGTACACGATCCCCAAGGACGTGCTGCGCTCCGTCAGCCGCACCTTAAAGCCCGACGTGGAGATCGACCTGCCCGAATTCGAGAAATCGCTGATCCTGCTCGGCTATGAGCGCTGCGACAATGTCGAGGGCAGCGGTCAGTTCTCCATCCGCGGCGGTATCATCGACCTGTTCATGCCCGACAGCGACGCACCTGTGCGTATCGAGCTGTGGGGCGATCAGATCGACACCATCAACTACTTTGACGTCGAGACCCAGCGCCGCACCGATTACTGCGAGGAGATCGAGCTCACCCCCTCGGGCGAGCTTTTGATCGACGATAAAGAGAAGCTCGCGGACAAGATCAGCCGCAAAGCCGCCTACCTCAAGAGCGAAAGCAGTCAGAAGGCGAAGGAACGCCTGCAAAAGGAAGCGGATCTGCTGCGCTCGGGGCTGAGCTTTGCGACCTACGACAAGTTCATCTCCCTGATCTACGATCAGCCCGCTACCCTGTTCGATTATTTTGACGACGATGAGATCGTCTTTATCTCCGAATACAAAAACGTCAAGGAACGCGACCGCTCCATGGACTTCCATGAAAAAGAGGAGCTCAAGGCGCTGTTTGCGGACGGCGTATTATGCCGCGGCTTTGAGACCTATTCCCTCAACTTCACACAGAGCATGAACCTCCTGCTCGACCGCGCGGCGATCTTCCTCGACACCTTCTCTCACTCGTCCTACAACACGGAGCTGTCCGCCGCAGTGACCTTCAACGCGCGCCAGACCTCGCCGTGGTCGGGTCAGAGCACCGCGCTGATCGAGGATCTCGAGGATATCGGCTACGGCAGTATGGCGGTCGTCATCCTCGCGGGTACCGAAAAGGGCGCCGAGAACCTCTGCACCCTGCTCAACGAAAAGGGTGTGAATGCCCGCTATATCAAGGAATTGACTACCGCCGAGCGCGGCTTTGTCTATGTCATGCCCGGTATGCTCAGCGCGGGCATCGAATACCCCGAACAGAACTTCATCCTCTACACCCTGTCCGCCGTCAGCTCCTCTTACAAAAAGAAACGCCGCCGCACCCCCAAGGACGGCAAGGCGGTCTATAACCTCAGCGAGCTTTCCGTGGGCGAATACGTGGTGCACTCCATCCACGGCATCGGCATCTACCGTGGCATCCGCAAGATGGATGTGCAGGGCTTTTTGAAGGACTACATCATGATCGAGTACGCCAAGGGCGACAACCTCTATGTCCCTGTCACCCAGCTCGATCTGGTGGCAAAATACATCGGTCCCAAAGAAAACAGCCGCGTCAAGCTCAACCGCCTCGGCTCCAAGGAGTGGGTCAACTCCAAGCGCAGGGTCAAAGCCGCCGCCAAGGAGATGGCAAAGGAGCTGATTGAGCTCTATTCCAAGCGTATGCAGGCAAAGGGTCACGCCTTCTCCGACGACAACGAGTGGCAGCATGACTTTGAAGCAGGCTTCCCCTATGAGGAGACCGAGGATCAGCTGCGCTGCTGTGACGAGATCAAGCACGATATGATGCGTGCCGTGCCGATGGATCGACTGCTCTGCGGCGACGTCGGCTTCGGCAAGACAGAGGTCGCACTGCGGGCGGCGTTCAAATGCGTCTCCGACAGCAAGCAATGCGCCCTGCTCTGCCCCACCACCATCCTTGCGTGGCAGCATTACCAGACCGTGCTCAACCGCTTTGACGGCTACCCGATCCGCGTGGAGCTGCTCTCACGCTTCCGCTCCCCCGCTCAGCAAAAGGAGATCCTCGAAAAGCTCAAACGCGGCGAGATCGATATGATCATCGGCACTCACCGACTGGTGCAAAAGGACGTGGAATTCCGTGATCTGGGGCTCGCCATCATCGACGAGGAGCAGCGCTTCGGCGTGGCGCAAAAGGAGCATTTCAAGGAGATGCGCAAGAACATCGACATCCTCACCCTCTCGGCGACCCCCATCCCCCGTACGCTGAACATGGCGATGAGCGGCATCCGTGATATGTCCGTCATCGAAGAAGCGCCCCTCGACCGCCATCCCGTACAAACCTATGTGCTCGAGCACGACTCCGCCGTCATCCATGAGGCGATCCGCCGTGAGCTTCGTCGCGGCGGTCAGGTATTCTATCTCTACAACAACGTCGAAGGGATCGAGGCAAAGGCGATCCGTATCGGCGAGGCGATCCCCGAGGCGAATATCGCCGTCGGACACGGCAAGATGAGCGAGCAGGAGCTCAGCGACGTATGGCGCAGGATGCTCAATCAGGAGGTCAACGTCCTCGTCTGCACCACCATCATCGAGACGGGCGTCGATCTGCCGAACGCCAACACCCTGATCATCGAGAACGCCGACCGCTTCGGGCTCTCTCAGCTCCACCAGATCCGCGGCAGAGTCGGGCGATCCTCCCGCCGTGCCTACGCCTATTTCACCTATAACGGCGCCAAGGTGCTGTCGGATATCTCGCAAAAGCGCCTGACCGCGATCCGTGAATTCACCGAGTTCGGCTCGGGCTTCAAGATCGCGATGCGTGACCTCGAGCTGCGCGGCGCGGGCAATATCCTCGGCGCGGAGCAGCACGGCCATATGGAGGACGTCGGCTACGATATGTACATCAAGCTCCTCGGCGACGCGGTGCGTGAAGAAAAGGGCGAGCAGCCCGAATCCGTCGAGGAACACGACTGCCTGATCGACGTGCAGGTACAGGCGCATATCCCCGAAAGCTACATTGAGAGCCTCTCCAACCGTCTCGACGCCTACCGCAGGATCTCCGACATCCGCTCCAAGGAGGACGCGCGCGACGTGATCGACGAGCTTTTAGACCGCTACGGCGATGTTCCCGCATCCGTTATGGGGCTGGTCGATATCGCGCTGGTGCGCAACCGTGCCGCCGCGATCGGCGTCTATGAGATTCGCCAGAACGATACCTCGCTGCTGCTGTATCTGAACGATATCCGCCGCAAGGAGGTGCCCGAGCTGATCGGCAAAATGGCGGGAAGAGCCATGCTCTCAGCAGGCGGAAAGCCCTATATCGCCGTGCGCATGAAGAAAACCGACAAGGTCATCGACACGCTCAAGGAGATCTTCTCCGATTGACAGCGAATGATGAAGAGATCAAATCACTCTTTTCATTTCATATCGAGGGAAGCGCTCCCCATTGATCGGGAGGTGCATGCCCCTCCCCTGCAAATGAATATGAGTCGTACAGGGCAGGAGCATCCTGCCCTATTATTTTGCATAGCTATTATTCTAAATTAGAATTAAATACTAACATTCTGTTAATATTCGATTTTTTGCCTTAATTTTATAGACAAAAGCGTAAAAATAGTGTATATTATATAAGTTAAATCATATTATCATGCGGAATTATGCGATAAACTCTTCCGCGATAATCAACAAAGGACGGTAATTAAAATGAAGAATTTTACGAAAATCCTCTGCGTTGTGCTTGCGCTTGTCATGGCGCTCTCGGTAGCTTCCTGCTCGCTGACTAAGCAGTACGCTTACCAGAAGGACGGCGTCGAGCTGCCCGTCGGCGTGTATGTTTACTATATGTACAGCTCCTATAACGAGGCGCAGACCCTCGCGCAGAAGAGCGATCTGTATGACGCGGCAACAGGCAAGTATGACGGCAAGAAGTCCTTCCTCAAGATGGAGATCACCGACGAGGACGGCAACACCGCTGTAGCAGAGGATTGGATCATCAATAAGACGAAGGAAAAGCTCCAGAACGCTGTTGCGATCGAGACCAAGTTCAAGGAGCTCGGTTGCACAGTCGATCAGACTGAGACCGAGCAGGCTAAGACCTATCTCCAGCAGTCTTACTGGGATCAGAACCTCAAGACTGTTCTCGAGCCCTGCGGCGTTAGCTTTGATTCCTTCTTCATGGCTGAGTATCTCATCAACATCCTCGAGAAGAACGAGGCGTTCAAGGCTGAGTACGGCGAGGGCGGCCCTTCCGCGGTATCCACCCCGGATCTGACCGATTACTTCACCAAGAACTACACCTCTTACAAGTATTTCTCCGCGAACCTCTACACCACCGAAAGCAGCGGTGAAGCGGCAGATACTACCGCAAGCTCCACAGCCGGTACCAACACCCCCTTCTCTGAGGAAAAAGTTGCAGAGTACCAAAAGGCGTTCGACGGCTATGCGTCCGATATTTCCAACGGCGGTTCCTTCGAAGACGCGGTCAAGAAGTATCAGGAAGCCTATAATGTCACCGAGGATCCCTCTACCTCCAATGTAGAGATCATTGACGAAAACACCACCGATGAGCTCCTCAAGACCATCAAGGATATGAAGGACGGTCAGGCGATGACCCTGGAGATCGGCGAGGATGACATCTCCAAGCAGCTCTATGTGATCTATCGCGAGCCGATCGAAAAACAGATCGACGCATACATCAACGACGCCGACAAGAGCGCGGCTGTCCTCCAGAGCATGAAGGGCGAGGACTTTGACGCATTACTCAAAAAGCTCGCGGAAGATATGAAGGTTGAGCCTTCCTCCGCGTGCAACGGCTATAAACCCTCTATGTTTGAGACAAAGAAAAAATAAACGGAGTTGATTTTATGAAGAAATCACTTAGATTTATCTCTCTTTTGATCGCAGTCGTATTCCTGATATCCGGCGCTGTGATGGTTGTATGCCACGCTGAACCCGAAGCAGGCGATCAGAGCCAGCAGGGCGGCAGTCAGCAGCAAGGCGGCGACCAGAGCGGTCAGCAGCAGGGCGGCGACCAAGGCCAGCAGGGCGGTGATCAAGGTCAGCAGGGTGGCGACCAAGGCCAGCAAGGCGGCGACCAGAGCGGTCAGCAGCAGGGCGGCGACCAGAGCGGTCAGCAAAGCGGCAACGACGGATATGAGAACCAGAACAACTACGATTCCGGTAACGACACCAACAACTACAATGAGTATGCCAACAATAATGCCGGCACGGTTGAGAATCAGGAACCGGTCTACTACGGAGACGCTTCACAGAGCGGCCGTATGAATGTCGAAACCAACGAACAGGCCGCCGGGTCGGTATCCTCGAATCTCTATAACACCTCCGGCATGAGCGCGGAAGACGCCAAGCCGAACGAATGGAGCGATATCACGCTGGATGAAAAAACCGTAAAGACCGGCGTGACCGACTTCTCCTCCATCAAGGAGAATACGCAGGAGGAGGATAACGGTCAATGGATCCTCTATCTCGGCTATGCCCTTCTCGGCCTTTCCGTACTGGGCATCCTGTACTTCATCATCTCGACGATCGCCCACAGAAACGCTGTCAAAAAGGCGGAACGCCTTGAACAGCGCAGACGCCCCTCCTCTCGCTCCGCGGCTTCTCGTATGGATGAAAGAGATTACCGTGACTTTGAGGATGAGGCGCCTCGCCGCAGAACATCGCGCTACGCGGATGAAAATGAAGGCTATTCCAGACGCCGCGGCTCCTCTCGTGCTGACACCGATGAGGTCTATGTACCCCGTCGTGCCGCAAAACGATAAGCGATAAATTGATCAAACACGCAAAAAGCACTTCTGAGTCCAATGCTCAGAAGTGCTCTTTTTTTACATATGATTCATTCAAGAACCTGTATAAAACCGTTTCATCACTTGAACGCGATCAGGGTATAATGGGTGAGGTTTTCGTTCAGGCTCACCCTGATACCGTTGGTCGCCGTGCCCTCACACACCACCACACCGGTGTTGGAGACAGTGATGCCTACGCTCGCGCCTTGACCATATGAGCCGGCCGCCGAGTTGACGACGTTCACGCCGTTGCTGTAGGTCACGAACGGTACGCCGCGCTTATAGATAAAAACGAATTTCGGACGAAAATCCAGCTCGATCGTGCGCTCACTTTCTCCGTTGCCGGCATACATCATGCTGACATAAGGCTCGTTCAACAGCGCCTTTTCAGCAGCGCTCAAATGAATATTGCCGTTTGCGAGATGACCGCCGAGTTGTGTATCGATGATGGTGTTATCGGATACAAAATCGGCGCGTTTGGGACGGTCGGACGCCTCCCACGCGTTCAAATGCAGATTCGGTGTGTAGCTACCGGATGCCATAAAAACCCTTCTTTCTGTCTGTTATCGGATGCTTCTAGGAAGCATTTGCCGTTCGGTTGTCGATCTGCTCCCATGTCATATCGTCGCTGTCAAGGTCGCTGAACGTCCTGTTCAGCGCGTCCCACTGCTCCCATGTCATCGTGTTGAACGAGAGCTGGAATTCGATATGAGCCGGAACGATCTTTTTGACCTCATTCTTGATCCACGCCTGCTCAGCGGCGGTATAATCGGCCGTCGCGATCACATTCATCCTGCCGATCGCGGGGAACTCGCTGAGCGTATAGCTCAGCCCAAAGCTGTCGAGCGCTTTTCTAAAGCCGTCCACGGTAAAATCGCTGTTGCCGAGATTCAGCCGCAGGAGCAGCAGTCTTCTGCGTTCTTCGGTGCTTTCCTCTTCCCTCTCGGGGCCGAAAATCCTTTCATATTCGCTCAGGCCGATATCCTCCGCCGTGGTGATGAATCGCTCACGGAACATCACGCCGAGCTCCGTATACAGCCGCTCGAGCTCTGCCGCATATGCCTTGAGCTCCCAAGAAAGTGCCCGTGCGTCATCACCGTATACGCCCACCTTTAACAGGCGCTCCTTCATCCTCTCAAAAACTGTCATCATACATTCCTCACCGTGATGGTGCCTGCCTTGGCAAAGTGTGTCGGCGGAACCTCTCTGTCGGAGCCGTAGCCTTCCAAGAATCGATAATCCGCTACGCCGTCAATGTGATAGATCACTTCTCCGACATTGCTCAGCCACAGGTTGTTGCCGATGCCCAGCGCATTGATATAATCCGTAACGGCGGACTTTACCTGTTCGGCGACGGCAGTGAAATCATACCCGTCCTTGACCTTCAAGCGAATGTAGAGGTTGATGGATAGCTCCGTAGCGTTGTACGCCTTAACGTCCACATTCACCTCGCGTTTTTCGTCCAGCAGCGTCTGTATCTCGCTGATCTTGGCTGCTGAGAGCGCCCTGCCCTTATCGCTGGCATAGACGTCTACCGTGCCGACGCCCCGGCTGCAGCCGACCGCGGAAGCAGCGTAGACGCCGTCCACCGACAGCGCGATGGAGCGGTAATACGCCGCGTTAGCGCCGTTTGAAAGATTGCGGTAGCTCTCCTCGATCCTCTGTCTGAGCATTTCATCGCTCTCATCATCCGTTCCGCCGCTAAATCTGGCGTTGTTTTTGACTGAGGCGATCCCGATCACGGGGGTCACCATGATCCCGATGCTGTTGATGCGCACGTTGTAGGCGCTTCCGATCTTTGCCGCCGTCACCCTGACATAAACCATCTGCGCGTTTTTGCCCAACACCGTGTCCTCGTCCGTCACAAAGCGCAGCAGCTGATCCACGGTGCAAACCTCCGTCCCCGCAGGGATCAGGATATCCTCATGCAATTCGTTGGCGGCTGTGAACATCACACTGCCCGTCGCCTTGGTGCCGTGCTTGCGCGACAGTCCGCGCTGTTCGGCATGCACGTCCAGATACGCTCCCGTCGCCGTCGTCGGGAACATTTGTCTTAAAATGTACTGAGCGTACACGCGCTCCTCATAGATCTCGCCTGCCAGCACACGCAGACGCAGCATGATATCCGACTCATTCTCGGGACGAAAACCGCTTTTCTCCTCATATGTAGCGATCATTCGCTCTAAAATATCATTGTAGGACTCCAGACAAATCCACCTCCGTTGTCGCTTCATTGTTTTGATAGATCACCCTGATCACGGCGACCGAGTTTTCACATGACAGCACCTCGACCTGTGTGTCAAAGATATCGGCACAGCTCTCCTTGATCAGCATATCGAGCTTCTCACACAGCATACTGTCATCTGCCCTGAGTCCCCGATAATCCGTGCCAAGCTCCCTGTCATAGACAAAGTCGCCCTTCATCGTCAGCGCCGAGATACGCACGCGCTGCACCGCTTCCTCAATTCCTGTAATGTAGAGGTAATCGCCCGACGCCGTCATCGCAATATCGCCGTCTGATAATCTGACGTCCATCAGGACACCTCCCTGCCGTTGATCAGTACTTTTCCGTCATTTTTGAGCACGATACTGGCGCCGCCGGCGGAGTAGAGCATTAGCTCGCCCGGCTGCAGCTCCTCTTTGGGAGCCGCGATGACGCCTAAGCATACCGCACCGCCTGCACCCTCCACCACCACGGTGGAGGCTCCTTCCACGGGTACGTAGGCGATGCCTGTAGGGGCGATCAAAGGCAGTGTGCCGTAGTCACGCGTTGAGCTGACCGATACACTGCCGTTGTTGGCCGATCGGATCTCTCCCGCGGACGCTCCCTCGGCATTGAACGAGCGTCCTGTCATATATTCATTGATCCACATCAAAAAGTCCTCCTCTTGAGTGTGATATTACTGTACGCGCCGTCACCATTCATCCGATAATGCACCGCGCTAATATACAGATCGTCTCTGTCGCCGAGGACAGGATCGCTGATGACGGCACGATTGCCCTCCGTGCCCAGCAGACAGCCCTTACAGCGCAGGTAGACCGCATAGGACTTGACATCGCCGTTGTCAATCATCGCGTCGGCACACTTCATCGGACTCTCTGTCAGCACGGCGTTCAGATAGCGTTCACGGCGCACGCCGCGATCCTTTGCCGCGTGGTTTTCGATCGCGAGCGAATAGGTGCCGCTGTTGCTGGCTTTGACACGGACGGCGGATATTTCCTCACAGCGTTTTTTTACCTCGCGCAGTTGGGTATACGGCATGCCGTCCCTGCCGAAAACGGTGGTCTCATCATGCTCCAAGCCCTTCGGATACAACACGCCGACCGAGCTGATACGCGGCGGCGTGAGATAGCACGCGATACAAAAGGTTTTCAACGCCTTCCAGCAGGAGGTACCCTTCGTGACCCTCTGTTCACCGAAGAATACTTCATCGGAATCCGTACCGAGTCCGATACCGAACGGCTTTACATAGCGTTCGTACATCATCGAGAGCGACGGGTGGTCATACTCACACGGCATCGCCTCATTGTCCAGCAAATGTGCCGCCGGCGATCGCGCACTGATCTTGAGATAGGTGCCCCTGCTGCCGAAGATATGCTCCTCTTCATCAATCACACCGATGAAGATCGGTTTATCCCCGTCATACAGTGTGATCTCACACAGCTCCGCTGTCGGAGCATATGGGAACAGCGCATAGAGCGCATCAGCGGGAACACCCTCGTCCACATCTACCTGTAAGGACAAGAGCTGCGGCATTTTATGTGTCTTGCCGTTGACGTCTGTCAGCTCGCATCTCAGCATAAGCGCACCCTCTCTCCCTCACTGATTTCGTCGATCAACGGGATCTGTGGATTCAGTGCCGTGAGCTCCTCGATCGGTCTGTCATAAGCGTAGGCGATATCCCACAGGCTCTCGCCCTGCGATACCGTCACATAATACCGCTCGCCCTGTGTGGCGGTACGAGGACTCTTTGTCTCGCAAAATACAAAGCGGTAATGCAGAACATCCTCCTGCGGCTCGGCTGAAAGAGAAAGCTCCTTGAGATACGCGTACATGGGCTGCATCCTCGGCAGTACCAGCTTTGAGGGAGTATGGCTGCGTTGCAGAGCTTCAAGCACACGATACTGCTCGATACAATCCGCCCCGAACAATACGCCCTCGCCCGATATGCGACAGAGCTCTCTTCCTAAGAGCTGACTGTCGGCTTCACAGCACGGCGACAGATACTCCTGCAAGCGGTTTTTGCCGCTGATACTGAGCTTCTCGGGATTATGGCGCATACTCACGCCGCCGAATCGCATCGGCGCCAATTTCATATCAGTCTGACCTCCTCTTCCTCGGTGAACGCCTTGTTATACCGCCGCGCGTCGCGTTCGAGCTCCTGCGACATTCGTTCACTGTCATTGTTGAACGCTTCGTTTAGATATTCCTCATTCATCGTCTTTCACCGCTTTTCTCATTCTGTCTGCTTCGAGGGTGAACACCTCGACGGCTTTTTGATTACCTTTGAGCTGTGTCTTTCGCTCCGTCACGCGACAATTCTCATAACAATATGTTGTTCCGTTATCCGTCACAATCAGAGTAAAATCCTCCCGCATCGGTAATTGTCCGTCAAACAACGCCATGAATTCTATTTTGATCTCATAGCGTGAGCCCTGCGGAATCCTCTCACACGGCTCCGATCGGAGGTATTCGAACACATGATAAAGGCGCGGCTTTTGCACGGCGGTAAAGCTCGTCACACCAAAAAGCGGTGATTCTCCGACAAACAGCCTGACGTCGGTACCCCTGACGATCCTCAACTCCTTCATGCGGCCGCCTCCTCTATCATGCTCAGGCGCGCCGTGACGTCTCTGTATTCGACGCGGGCGGCGGTATCGTAGCCGATGCCCGACAGAATCAGCACATCGATCGCGTTTTCATCATCCTGCTTTTCGAGCGCGTCCATCAGCAGTGTACTTGCTCTGAGCAGTGCCGATCCCGAGCTGCCCTCGGGCGCGTAGACGCGAAGGCACAGCTCGATCTCATGGAGCCTCCCCGCGCATCCCTCGGCGGTTTGATTACCGATGAAAAAGGTATTCGTCTTTTCTTCTCTCTCGGTAACAGCTACCGTATATTTTGTGACGGGGCTGGGTGTTTTATGTGCGGGATAGCCCGGAATGAATTCGAACGCCCTCACCGCGCCGTAGCCCTTGACGCGCGTGATCCATTCATCAATCCTGTTCACGATCGAAGTCGTCATAATAATCCTCCTTACGCCTGTATTCCGGCATCAAGATCGCCCATACATAGATATCCTCATCATGCGCGGCAAAGATCTCCGCCGTCACCACCGTGTACCACGTGTGCTTGCACAAAATGCGCATACCGTCCTCCAGCGGTCGGTCACCCGGCCCGATATACAGCAGATAGCGGTTATCAAAATAGCCTGACGGGATATAGCGATCGTTGATATACAGTCGGTGTCGCCGCCTGAGCGGCTGGACAAAGGCCTTGGTGACCTCTGTCCTGCCGCCGCGGGAGATTCGAACGGTGTTGCCGAATTTCTTCAGTGCGCGGTCGAGATAGCTTGTCATCTTCATACTCTCACACTCCTGAAGGCAAAATCACCGCCGAAATCGATGATGTCGGATATGTCCGCCTGCTCCGATTCCCAGAGCTTCTGCGCCGCCTGTCCGATCGCCTCCATGTTCATCTGCACGTCGCCGACCTTGAACGACTTCAAGTCATCCAGGCGACCCATCTGACTGACGCGGTAGAACGCGTAGACCGCGCAGGCATGCTCGGCGCGCCGCAGATCGCTTTCGCTGAGCTCGCCGCACTTCGATTCGAACAGCGCCTTGCAGTCCTCGATGATCGGCAAAAAGCGCGACACATCCTTCATCTCAAAGCCCGACACCAGCGTAAAGCGTTCGATGATCTCTTTGAAACGCAAGTGTCATGCCCTCCTTAGTAGCTCAGCTTCTTAGCCGCGCCGTTATAGATCTTCGCAAAACCGGCGATACAGCTGATCGACGCCTTCTCGAGCTGACGATCGATCAGCTTGTCGTAGTCGACCACTACGTCGCCTGCCACGACCATCTCCAGCGCGCAGTTCTTGTCCAGACCGATCATGTTCTTGCCGTTCAGCGCAGTGGTGTGGATAAGGTTCGCGCCAAGCGGTGTGATCATCTTGCCGCTGCCCTGGAAGTTCAGACCCGCTACCGCGTCCTTCATCTCAGACATAGTGAGCAGGTCGGTCATCGCGGGAGTGCCGGCAAGCACGGTGTTCAGCTCAAAGGGGGCAAGAGATGACCACATATTGATCAGGTCGGCATAGCTCAGGCTGCCCGCAGATGCGGGAGTGACGCTGCCGCAGCCGTTCTGGTTGCCGTCTCCGTTGAGGATGACGTCCACCGCGTCAGCCATCTGGGTGCGCGCGATATACGCGCCGATCTGCTTGAGGGTCACGGTGAAGAGGTCGATGCGCTGGAAGCGCAGCGCCTCATAGCTTGCAACCAGCATTCTGCCGCGCTTGTGCAGGCGCACCAGATGATCGCTGGTCTTAATCTCGGTCGTCGGGATGAAAGCGCCCTCGGCGACGCGCTTGAGGCTCTTGTCGTCATCACTCAGGCTCGAGGTGCAGGAGCGGTAATCCATGCCGTCGATCTTGGTGACAGTCGCCACGATATCGCTCAGCATATCGGCTTCCTCTCTTCCCGCATTGACAGCGCGGCTGACATACTCGGGGAAGAGCGCCGCCGAATCGGTAGTGGCGAAGAACTTTTCGATGGTATCGGAGCCCTTGCCGCTGACCTTGATATCAAAGCGCTTGAGCTGACGCGAGAACGCGTCCAGACCCTCCAGCGCAGTGCCCTTATAGTTCTCGGAAGGATCCATTTCCTCCAGGATCTCGGTCAGGGATCTGCCTGCCTGATACATTCCCTTTTCCAGATTGATTTTTTCAAAATTAGCCATATGATCTCCTCCTATTACAGAATAAAGCCGACGGTGCTGTCATCGGTATAGACGACCAGTCTGTCGATGCCGCTCTCAGCCGCCTTGACGCCCGAGGTCGCCGCCGCGAGCTTGACATAGCCGACGTTGACGGTGCCGGACTTAGTCGCTTCTACATAGCCCTCGAGCTGCACCGCGGCATAGCCGCCGTTCTCGCCGACGCACACGCCGATGAAGCTGTCGTTGGCTGCCGCCTTAGTGACCTTGCCGGAAGCGGACATCTTGACGAGGTCGCCCTTCTTGACAGTGTCGGTGCATTCAAAGGTCAGGACATTTTCCTTAAAACCTGCAAAACTGATATTCATAGTTACCTCCGTTTAGATTCTGAATTCTGTGTTGCCGACGGGCTCGTCGGCATCATTGCCGCTCAGCTGAACCTTGACCTTCTGTTCCTTGTGGCTGAGCGCCTTTAAGAGCGACTTTGCCTCGTCGATGCTGAGCTTGGAGAGAATACCATTCTCGACCGCAAAATCGAGCTGTACACCCTTATTCCTGAGGGCGGTTTTCAGGTTCTGTACCAGCTCCTCGCGGTACGCCTTGGCGTACTCGCTGTCGCTCTCCAAGCGTTCGATATACTCCTTCAGCGAGGCGGCCTCGCTCTTAGTGAGCGTGACCTCATTCTCGCCTGTCAGAGCCTTACAAATTTCGTTCATATCTTTCTCCTTATATCCTTTTATCACACCTGCCGCACGCTGTGCGGGCACGGCGACAAAGCTGAATTCATACGCGTCCCTCGGCTCAGTCAGCTCGCCGTAGCATAGCTCGCCATCATACTCTCTGCCCTTTTGATGACTGCACAGCGGCGAGTGCATCTCATTGCGGCAAATGGAACAAACGGTGTGTCCCACACTGCAGCCGACCGAAACCTCCTTGACAATGCCTGCCTCGATCGCCTCGATCAGCTCCGCATTACCCTCGGTGCGGCGGATATACGCCCTAGCCGTCAGGCGGAAGAGCTGATCGCCGCGCGAGGTGCACATGCCGTCCACGCTCTCGACCTTGCAGGAAATGATCCTCGCCTTTTGATTTTTAGCGGTCGGATCGTGATCGATGATGCCAGTCTTGCCGACAAAGAGCTTTTCAAGCGCAAACAGCGACTCCACCGTAAAGCTCTCATAGTCGCGGTCAATGTCGTTGTCGCACAGCGCCACCGAGAAGAGATAGACCTCGTCGGCGCTGAGTTCACGCCGTGAATACCGATTCACGAGCACCATCTCCTCCTTCAGATCGACGCTGTCCGCGCTTTTGATCACCTGTCCGTTCTTCATCCGTTCACCTCCGTACTCTGTTCGATCTGCGCCGCACGCGCGTTATCCAGCCGTGCCGACGCGAGCTCCGTTTCATCCTGTAGACTGATATTGCTCCACTCCACGCTAACAGCGGGATTCAACCGCACGGAATCCAGATAAATCCGCGCGATCTTCTCGATCACCGGTGTGAGCAGGGAGCGATAATAATCGATCTCCGAGGTCAGGATATCCGCCTGCTGTGAGGACATCCTCTCGGTCGATGACCAGGACAGTCCCAGCAAAAACG
>DNIP01000095.1 GCA_003499325.1 Oscillospiraceae bacterium | reverse complement strand
AGAGCTTGCGGACAGGCGTAGTGATGCCGGGGGTAACGACCTCGAGCTCCTCCTTGACCCTGTTCGCCAGCTCACGCGGCGTCTTGCGGTCGGTAAAGGGGCTGTAACCCTTCTCATAGGAGCGCAGCATCATGTTGTCGGACATACCCATTGAGCCGACCAGACCCATGCCGAGTCTGTCCTCGGGCACGAAGGAGAGCGCGACGCCCATCTTCTTGATCTCGGAAACGGATTTGCCGATCAGCTCCTCCTTGTTGCCGCTTTCGGGGTTGATGTAGGTGATGGACGCGCCGTCCTGAGCCGCTTGTAAGCCCGCGACAGCCTCCAAGAGCTGTTTCTGTCCTGAGCCGGAGATACCCGCGATACCGAGGATCTCGCCGCCGTACGCCTCAAGGCTGACGTCATCCAGCGCGGTCACGCCGTATTTGTCCAGACAGGTGAGGTGCTCGATGGACAGGCGAAGCTGTTTATCCTCGATCTCGGGACGCTCGATATCCAGCTCGACCTTTTGACCGACCATCTTATCGGTCAGGGACTGGACGGTCGCCTCGCTCGTGATCACACTGTCGATATATTCACCCTTGCGCAGGATGGCTACGCGGTCGGAGATCGCGAGCACCTCGTTGAGCTTATGGGTGATGATGATGATGGATTTGCCGTCCTCTTTCATGTTGCGCAGTACGGCAAAGAGCTTGTCCGTCTCCTGCGGGGTGAGCACCGCGGTGGGCTCGTCGAGGATCAGGATATTTGCGCCGCGATACAGCGCCTTGACGATCTCGAGCGTCTGCTTCTGAGATACGGTCATATTGTAGACCTTCTTCTTGGGATCTACGTCAAAGCCGTAGCGCTCGCAGATCTCGGTGATCGCCTTCGCGATCTCCTTTGCGCCGCCGGTGATCTTTTTGTCCATGCCCAGCGCCACGTTCTCAGCGGCGGTAAAGACGTCGACCAGCTTGAAGTGCTGGTGGATCATGCCGATTCCTAAGGCATAGGCGTCCTTGGGCGAGTTGATATGTACCTCTTCACCGTTGACGAAAATCTCGCCGGAGTCCTGGTGATAAATGCCCGAGAGCATATTCATCAGGGTGGTCTTACCGGAACCGTTTTCGCCGAGCAGCGCGAGGATCTCTCCGCTCATGATATCCATCGAGACGTCCTTGTTGGCAACGACCTTGCTGCCGAACGCCTTGGTGATATGGCGGAAGCTGACTGCCGCGTTATTCTCCAAAGAATTAACCCCCTCTGTTTTCAGTGAATAGTGATCAGTGATCAGTGTTCAGTGATCAGATAACGCAGGAGAACAGCCAAAACTGTTCACTGACCACTGACCACTAACCACTATGATATAAACCACGTAAAGGGAAGCCGCAAAAACAGCTTCCCTTTACAGTATTGGATCGTTAAATTAGAACTTGGTGTTCAGCAGGGTGATACCGTCGATGTCCAGAGCAAAGTAAGGAGCGGAGCGATATTCGGACTCATGGAAGTAACCGTCAGAGATTACCTCGGTGTCGCCTGCGAATGCCTCGTCGGTATCGACGTCAGCCATGTAGCTGGTCAGATGACCCTCGCCGTCAACCTTAGCGCCGACGTTGAGCTGCTTAGACTCGTCAACGGTAACGGTGAAGGACTTGGTATCGAATACATGGATCTCGCCGCTGTCGAGCTTCGCCTTGACCTCGTCGATCTTAGCCTGCGTATCCTTAGCGGCAGCCTTGTCGTTGACCTCAGTCAGGACAACGGACTTGGTGGCCAGGGTGCCGGTCCAGTCAGCGTCGATCTTGTCGCCGTTCATTGCAGCCTTGATCGCATACTCGAGGTAGGGAGTCCAGTCGATTCTGGAGGATACGATAAAGGTGTTGGGGCAGGACGCCAGAGTAGAGCCGTTGTAAGAAACATTGGGAACGCCCGCGTCCTCACAAGCAGTCGGAGCGCCCATGGAGTCAGCATGCTGAGAAATCAGGACACAGCCGTTGTTGATCAGGGTAGTAGCCGCTTCCTTCTCGAGGGTCTCGTCATACCAAGAGCCGGTGAACTGTACCTCCATGGTAGCAGTCGGGCAGATGGAGCGAGCGCCGAGGAAGAAGGAGGTGTAACCGGACTTAACCTCTGCATAGGTGTAAGCGCCGACATAACCGATCTTCGCCTTATCAGCGGTGATCTTGCCGCTCTCGATCATCTCGTTGAGCTTCAGACCCGCGGCAACGCCCGCGAGGTAACGGCCTTCGTAGATGGAAGCGAAAGCATTGTGATAGTTATCGAGCTTCTCGGTGTGAGCCATGGTACCGGTTGCGTGAGAGAACTGAACCTTGGGGTTCGCCTTGGCAGCCTCGATCATGTAGGACTCGTGACCGAAGGAATCAGCGAATACAAAGCCGCAGCCCTGGTCAACCAGGTCGAGAGCAGTCTCTTTACAAGCGTTGGACTCGTCGATGTTGGTCTTGAGGATGCACTCTACGCCGAGGTTTGCACAAGCAGCCTTGGCAGCGTTGATGAAGTTGAGGTCATAGGTGGAGTTCTCATCATGCAGGAAGATGAAACCCGCCTTGAAGTCAGACTTCTTCTGGTCAGCAGTAGCCGCAGTGTCGTTTTTGCTGTCGGCAGTCTTGGAGCCGCCGCAGGCAGCGAGAGCGCCGCATACAAACAGAGCAACTAAGAGCAATGCAACAATTTTCTTCATTTTTTCCTCCTAATAGTTAAATTAAGGATTTTTACATAGTGTCCCCCAAACAGGAACACGTCTAACAAATAAATTATACATAAATTGACTTCGCTTGACAATCCATTATTGTGTCAAATTTGTAACCCTTTTAATGGGTTATTTTATCATTTTTAACAAATTGTGAACAGAAGCCTATGCTAACCGATTAAGATATTTCTATTACAGAAAAAATGCGGATTTATATTGAAAGGCTTGAGCCGCCGCGGTATAATATAGATAAATCAACGTCCGACAGGACAAAGGAAGATCAAGATGAACAGCTTTATCATACACGGCGATATCTGCTACAGCACCGATAAGAATACCTTGGTCACACGTGAAGGCGGCTATCTGGTATGCGAGAACGGTATCTGTAAGGGTGTTTTCGATACCATTCCCGCGGAATACGCGCGCCTCGGGCTACACGACTACAGCGGCATGCTGGTCATGCCGGGCATGGTCGATCTGCATATCCACGCGCCGCAGTATGCCTACCGCGGACTGGGTATGGACAGAGAGCTGCTCGACTGGCTGAACACCTACGCCTTCCCCGAGGAGAGTAAGTACGGCGATCTGAGCTACGCCGACAAAGCGTATACCATCTTCACCGACGCGATCAAAAGGAGCGCCACCACGCGGCTCGCGGTCTTTGGTACGCTGCACCGAGAAGCGACCGAGCTGTTGATGGATAAGCTCGAAGAGAGCGGCGTAGTCAGCTTCGTCGGCAAGGTCAACATGGATCGCAACTCGCCCGACGATCTGCGGGAAGCCTCCGCAGAGGCATCCCTCGCCGACACCGAACGCTTCATCAAAGAAACACAGCACAAATATAAAAACACCGCGCCCATCATCACCCCGCGCTTCACGCCCTCGTGCTCCGATGAACTGATGCAGGGCTTGGGCGAGCTGAGCAAAAGATACGGCGTGCGCGTACAGTCGCATTTGAGCGAGAACCCCGGCGAGGTAGAGTGGGTCAAGGAGCTGTGTCCGTGGGCGGAGAACTACGGCGAGGCATACAACCGCTTCGGGCTGTTCGGCAATCCCGAAAAAACCATCATGGCGCACTGCGTGTACTCCGATGATAACGAGCTCGCGCGGATGAAGGAGAACGGCGTGTTCATCGCGCACTGTCCCGCGTCGAACACCAACGTCGCCTCGGGCATCGCGCCGATCCGCCAATACCTTGACATGGACATGAACCTCGGACTGGGCTCGGACGTGGCGGGCGGTCACAGCGAGAGCATGTTCACCGCAATGGTGGACGCGCTGCAGGCAAGCCGGCTGTACTGGCGGCTGGTCGATCAGAGCAAAAAGCCGCTGAACGTCACCGAGGTCTTTTATCTGGCGACCAAGGGCGGCGGCGCGTTCTTCGGCAAGGTCGGCTCCTTTGAAGAGGGCTATGAATGTGACGCGGTCATCCTCGACGACAGCCTCCTCCCCCACCCGCAACAGCTGAGCGTACAGGAGCGCTTGGAAAGAGCGATCTACCTCGGCGGCGACGTCAAGGCATTGAGGGCGAAGTATTGCAGAGGAAAAGTGATAGTGAGGAGTTAGGAGTGAGGAGTGAGGAGTTAGGGGTGAGAAGTTAATGGTGGACTCCGTCCACACCTATTTTTAATTGGTATTGCAACATTTCTATTCGATTTCAACCAAATACAAAACAGTAATGCTCGTGACATCAAGCGGATCAGTCACGAGCGTTTTGTTTATTATTATAGAATTGTTCGAGCGGACACGAGTGTCAGCGAGTAACCAAAACTCCTAACTCCTCACTCCTAACTCCTCATTAAAAACGACCGTCCCCGCGTTCCCCTTGACCGCTTCTGCCGCCTGATCCAGTGCGGCGATGATCGCCTTTCTCTTGGGGGAGCCTTGAACAAACCGGGCACAGGCTTCCACCTTGGGCAGCATGCTGCCCGCGGCAAACTCGCCGTCGGCGATATAGCGGCGCGCATCCTCCAAACTCATGCTGTCAAGACTGCGTTCATCGGGCTTGCCGTAGTGGATTTTCACCTTGTCGACCGCGGTGAGGATCATCAGGATATCGGCGTTGAGGTTCTCCGCCAAAAGCGCGGAACAGGTATCCTTGTCGATGACGGCGGCGCAGCCCTTGAGATACGCCCCCTTGCGGCGCACGGGGATACCGCCGCCTCCGCAGCAGACGACGACCGAGCCCTA
>DNIP01000177.1:1742-10157 GCA_003499325.1 Oscillospiraceae bacterium | reverse complement strand
CGTTTAATGGATACTTAGTATAAATGCGGAGCAAATCAATTCTTCCGCAGGGATGACCATTGGTCATCCGAGAATGACGGGCGTTGCAATATAAAAAAAGGGCACACATGCCTCGGCACGCGTGCCCAAACTAAAAGCGGAGGACTGTTGCCCTCCGCCTTTAGTGCTTACTGTATTGAATAATCGAGGTATTCCTCAAGTTGTTCTTCTTCTCTCTTCTGCTTTTCTTTTATGACAAAGAACGCGGTTACAGCAGCTGTGATAGCTGCTACAGCGGCTGCAATCCAGATGATCCACTTTACAGTCTTTTTACCATCGCAAATATTAAACATACCGTGCCTCCAGAATCTTATTATAATACTATGTATAAGAAAATAATACCAGAAATTTTGAAAAAGTCAATATATTGTATGTAAGTTTCTGAAAACTTTCATGATTTGCGGTACATATTGGGGTAATCAGATGACGGAAATCGCCGCAACACCGTTATTATAGCCGCGGATGGGGCGATTATGCGGGAGCTTCCCTCTCTCAATAAACGAAAAAGAGCGCCTCACATCGGTGAAACGCTCTTGGAATTTTCTGTTATTCGGCATTTTTCAGCTCGGCGGTATCGTATACCAGCGGCATGTGATACTCGCGCTCGTAGATCTCCTTCCACAGCGCGTAGTTGCGGTCGAGCATATCCTTGACGCTCTCGCGGTAGGAGAGGTCGGGGTTGGGATAGATCGGCTCGCCGACATGGATGGTGTATTCCTGTACAAAGAAGCCGTCCTCGCCCATGATGTCGGAATCCTGCATCGTGATGAAGCACGGCAGGACAGGCACCTGATTGCGCACTGCAAAGCTGTAGGCGCCGTTCTTGAGAGGCTTGGGCTTGCGGTAGTTCCACCACATGGACTGCTCGGGGTAAACGAGGATGAAATCGCCCTTTTGCAGCAGCATATCGACGCCCTTCATGAATTTCTTCATGGTACGCAGGTTGGAGGAGAGGGGCAGGGTGTTGCAGTTGCGCATCAAAAAGCCGTAGAAGCCCGGGAACGAGGTGTAGTTGCCCTCGCGGATCACGCGCCAGAAGGTGCGGTCGGGCTGTTGCGCCGCGTCATATGCCAGCTGGATCGCAAAGCTGTCAAAGGCGTTGAAGTGGTTGCAGGTGATGATCGCGCCGCTGTTCAGATTGCGGAAGTTCTCGATCCCCTTGATGTCCTTGATGATCAGCTTTTTGTCGGCGATCAGCGAGTTGACATAGCGGCGTGCCGCGGCAAAGGCTACCTTGCTCTTCATCTTCTTGGTGATGCCGCGCTTGCCGTATTCGATCTCGTCGGGCATGAGGGTGCGTGAGGGCGGATCGTCCTCGACGTCAACGTCGAAGCGGCCCTCTCTCTCGAGCTGAGCGATCTTTTCGAGAATCTTGACCCTGTCCTTGGCTCTCACGGAGCTGTCGAGCTGTTTTTGATAGTTATCGTCACGATCGGTTTCGAATTTCGCCAATGCCAACAAGTTGTCCATGACCTCCGCATCATTTAATTTATCTTCGTCGGTGAAGCTGTCGAGCACCGTCTTGATCTCGTCATACACCTCGGTTTCTTCGGCATAACGCCAGAAGATGTCGCCGCCGGTGCAGTCGGGGTAGTGCCAGGGCTTGCTGACCATGATATAGTGGATGATCTTCGCTTCCTCAATGGGATAGGGGAAGGCGCAGTACGCCTCGGTGTTCCAGCGCTGGTCGAGCCACAGGATGTGATCCTTGCAGATCAGGTTGAGGTAGTCCTCGTCCTGCGTGACGACGAACTGATATTCCGCCAGACGCTCGGCAAAGCGCTTGAGGATCGCCTTCTCACGGAAGAGTCGGGCGTTGATCAGTAAGAGACCCGCGTTGAAGAAGTTGTGGCGCGATACGCCCACGACCTTTTCGGCGTAGGTGCCGTAGTGATCGGTCTGCACCATCGCCTGCTCGTGGCACGCGCCGATCCACTTGTCGCCCAGCTCAGTGCGGTACAGCTCGCTGATGTCGCCCTGCACAACGGTATCGCCGTCGATATAGATGACCTTGTCATACTCGGGGAACATATCCGCGATGAACAGGCGGAAGTAGGTGGTGTTGCTGTAGTAATCGCGCACGGGGAGCGCGTCGGTGATGGCGTGCAGACGTTCGCTGACGTCGGTGAAGATGACGTCAAAGTTCTCGTTATTCTCGGCGAGCTTGGTTGCCTTTCTCTGCGTTTCGGCAGAGATACCCGCGTGCAGGATGTAGACGCTGTAGTGATAATCGGGTGAGGCGTTCACCATCATCGAGTGGATGGATACGACGGAGTACTTGATAAAGCCCTCGTCGCACGCGTAAAATATCGGGATATTTTTCTTCTGATTCATCATAGCTTACTCCGTCTCAGTCTTTTTACTCTTGGTCATAATGGTGAGATACTCGTTGAGGATGTCGTCGAACTCATAGTAGCCGAAGACGTTGTGCACCTTGTCCACCTGCCACTGCTTGATGTTTTCGGTGTGGGGGTAGGGGGTGTAGAACAGGCGCTTGGAAAAATGCCTGACCACCGTATGCGGGTGGAGGAATTTTTGATCGTTGAAGCGCTGGGGCAGCAGCTTTTTCTTTGTCGTCGCGTGGATCAGCGCCGTTTGGTCGGCAAAGAGGAACTTTTTTCGCCGTAATTCGCGGCGGGCTTTTTCGAATAAACTGTTTTTTCGCGCTTCTTTCATATTGAACAGCACAACGCCCGCGTTGACATAGTTGGGATAGAGCAGGTATTTGCCGTAGTGGTCGCGTGCCGCGGCGTATTCATAGCCCTCCAGATCGATGTCATACAGCAGATGCACATCGCGCTGGAAGAGGATATCCGCGTCGAGGTAGAGCAGCTTGCCGTCCTTGGGGATATCGTCGACCAGATCGGCGAGCAGCCGCAGCAGGGTGTAGGGCGAGCAGTACGCGCCCTCGTTGGGACAATGCGCGAACTCCTGCTCATACAAATCGGCGACGTCGATGACCTTTAAGGTGTTTTCGGGATTATATTGTTGAACGGTCTTTCGGAGCAGCTCGACGCGCTGTTCGGGGATACCGGTGTATTTGGGACTCAGGCGGGTCAGCTCCATGGTAAAGATCCGGAACGCAAAGGGCTCGTCGGATTTGGTGCGCTTCATCAGCGATAAGGCGCAGGTGAGAAATCCGTCGAAAACACCGTCGTTTCCGCAGAACAGTACGTTTACCATGTTATACCTCCGTTGATTGAATTCATGATGTGCCGACAAAGGGTCAGCCGGGAAAAAGGATGACAGCTTTTTCAGCCTTACTCAGCCTGTTGTGCCGTGTCGTCCTCCTTTTCCTTTTTGATGTATTGGATAACCTCGACGTTGGAGAGTTCAGCACGCCTGCACATTTGCTCATACACCTCGTCGCGCAGCTTTTTGCGGCGCTGCTTGAGCGGCAGCTCCATGTCGGGGTAAAAGGGTCCGTCAATATAGGTGGTCATGCGCGGGTTGCGCTTGTTGCCGCGCTTTTGATAAGTGTTGACAAAGCAGAACACCGGTGTGCCGTCCTTGGCGGGATAGCCGAAGGAGCCGTCGGGGAAGGGTCGGATTTTGGTGTAATACGGCCAGATATGCGCCTCGGGATAGATCACGACAGCGTGATGCTTCTCGATGCGTCCCGCGATACACTCCTGAAAGTTGCGGTAGGCGTCCCGCGTATCGGGCAGCGGGATCGCGCCTAATGAGGGATTGATCCGTCCGAGATACGGCATCGACACGTTGTTGGCGTGCACAATGAACGACACGCGCTGGGGGAAGCAAAAGACATTGGGCGTGAAGGGATCCCCGATCGCCTGCGTGTGGTTGCCGTACAGGTAGACGCCCTGCCTGCGAAAGGGCTTGAGCTTTTCGCGCCCGACCGTTCGCTGGTGCAGATAGAGCTTTGCGTACAGATACGCGATCGGCGTGGCGACAATGCGGTACCAGAAAAAGCGGGTGAACGCGCGTATGGGCCCCTTGCGGTCATAGATATAATCGCCGTCGATCTTCTTTGCCTGGATGACCGCCGTGGAGAATTCGTCGTTGAGCTCATCTTGATAATATATGACCTTGCGGTTATCCACGAGCAGCCTCCTTTATGCAGTCTCCGTCAAATGACGCGTCGGGTGTTTAAGCAACCGAGAATGAATCCGAGCACACTGTAAACGACAATATTTCGGAATGATTCTCATTTCTTTTCGACGTTTTGACCCGATTCATTATAGCAAAGTTGTGAAGCGTTGAAAAGTAATTGCCGCCCCAAAACTGTCTACAACTGAACCGAATTGTTCTACATCACCCTCAACAGCGGGTAGAACGGGCTCTACCCACAGTAGAACACGCCGAAAAAACGCAGTGTTTATGCGGTGTTTCGGCAAAGCTATCACTCTACCGACCAAATCCGAGGGTTATAGACGAATTCCGCCGTGAATGGGTGAAAAAACGGCTCCGTGATGATCGGAGCCGTTGTATCAAAAAGCAATAAAAATCCATGATCTATTGCAAAAATACGTATCGCTGTATCGTAGAGCCGACAGGCGTCAATCACAAAATTATTATAACAATACAGCATATTAAAATCAATAGGTAAGATCTAGGTTGCTTGAAAAAATGATGAAATACCGATTACTTTTTATGGCAGGGATAGGGACAGCTGTCACAGGAGCAGGAACAGCTTTTCCCTTTGCGCTTGTGCAGGATGATGCAAACTACCGCCGCGACCACAGCCGCTGCGATCGCGCAGAGGATCAGGATATCGAATAAATTCATACTCAGCCTCCCATGCCGAACAGCACGCAGATCAGGTGGACGATCGTGGTGACGAGGTAAGCGACGACGCATTGCCAGACGACCACGCCGATCGCCCATTTGTGCCCGAGCTCGCGCTTGACGGAGGCGATCGCCGCCACACAGGGGGTGTAGAGCAGGCTGAACACGAGGATGGAGATCGCGGTCAGAGCGGTCATCGCGGAGCCGATGCCGCCGGCGTAGAGGATCTTGAGGGTGGACACGACGCTTTCCTTTGCCATCACGCCGCTGATCAGCGAGGTGACGATGCGCCAGTCGCCCATGCCGAGCGGCGAGAAGATCGGAGCGATCAAGCCCGCGAGCTGCGCGAGGATGCTGTCCTGTGAGTCGCTGACCATGTTGAATTGCAGATTGAAGTTTTGCAGGAACCAGACGATGATCGTCGAGATGAAGATGACGGTGAACGCGCGCTGGATAAAGTCCTTCGCCTTATCCCATAACAGGCGGACGACGTTCTTCGCGCCGGGCAGCCTATAGTTGGGCAGCTCCATGACGAACGGCACCGCCTCGCCCTTGAAGATGGTTTTCTTGTATAATAACGCGATCAAAATGCCGATAATGATGCCCAAAAGGTACAGCCCCGTGATAATCAGCCCTCGGTACTGACTGAAAAAGACGCTGACAAAGAAGCCGTAGATCGGCAGCTTTGCCGAACAGCTCATAAACGGCGTGAGAAGGATGGTCATTTTGCGGTCGCGCTCACTGGGCAGGGTACGCGTCGCCATGACCGACGGCACGGTACAGCCGAAGCCGATCAGCATGGGCACGATACTGCGCCCCGACAGGCCGATCCGACGGAGCAGCTTATCCATAAAGAACGCGACGCGCGCCAGATAGCCGCTGTCCTCCAAGATCGACAGGAACAAAAACAGCGTGATGATGATCGGCAAAAAGCTGAGCACACTGCCAATACCCGTAAACACGCCGTCGGTAACAAGCCCCGTGAGGATCGGGTTGACGTGGGCGTTTTCCAGAGCGGATTTTGTGATA
Organism: Oscillospiraceae bacterium; assembly: GCA_003499325.1. Classification (GTDB taxonomy): domain Bacteria; phylum Bacillota; class Clostridia; order Oscillospirales; family Acutalibacteraceae; genus Ruminococcoides. The sequence continues at coordinate 4,340 of DNIP01000177.1, read as the reverse complement.
TTCGTCAGATCGGAGATACCTGCTTCCAGGAGGTTTTGCAGGTTGCCGCCGATCAAATCAAAGGTCAGCCAGAAGATCAGCCCCATGATCAGGATGAACATCGGGATGGCGGTGAACTTGCCCGTCAGGATGCGGTCGATCGCGGCGCTGCGGCGGTGCTCGCGGCTCTCGGCGGGCTTTGTCACGGTCTGTGAGCAGACCTTTTGGATGTAGGAGAAGCGCATATCCGCGATGGCGGCGTTGCGGTCGAGCCCGCATTCCCTTTCCATCTGCGTGATAATGTGTTCGAGCATTTCCTTTTCGCCGCTGTCGAGGTTCAGCTTTTCGAGGATCAATTCATCGCCATCGACCACCTTGCTCGCCGCAAAGTGCAGGGGGATGTCCGCCGCTTTGGCTTTGTCCTCGATCAGGTGGCGCACCGCGTGCAGACAGCGGTGTACCGCGCCGCCCTTTTCATCGGCGGAGCAAAAGTCCTGCCGCAGGGGCTTTTCCTGATAATGCGCGATGTGGATCGCGTGCTTGACCAGCTCGTCGATGCCCTGATTCTTTGCCGCTGAGATCGGCACGACGGGTACGCCGAGCAGGGATTCGAGACGGTTGATATCCACGGAGCCGCCGTTGGCGGTCAGCTCATCCATGATGTTCAGCGCGACGACGACGGGGGTGTCCATCTCGAGCAGCTGCATGGTCAAATAGAGGTTGCGCTCGATGTTGGTCGCGTCGACGATGTTGATGATCGCGCGCGGCTTTTCATCCAGTACAAAGCTGCGCGAGACGATCTCCTCATTGGTATAGGGCGACATCGAGTAGATGCCGGGCAGATCGGTAATCAGGGTGTTTTTGTAGCCCTTGATGACGCCGTCCTTGCGGTCGACCGTCACGCCGGGGAAGTTGCCGACATGCTGATTGGAGCCTGTCAGCTGGTTGAAGAGAGTGGTTTTACCGCTGTTCTGGTTGCCGACTAAGGCGTAGGTCAGGGTCACGTCATCGGGCAGGGGATCGCCGCTGCCCTTGGGATGGAACTTGCCGCCCTCGCCGAAGCCGGGGTGATCGCTCTTGGCTTTTTGGGGGTAGGATCTCAGTGTGGCTTTCTCGATCGGTTCGATCTCTATTTTTTCGGCGTCGGCAAGGCGCAGGGACAGCTCATAGTCGTGGAGCGTGAGCTGCATGGGGTCGCCCATGGGCGCGAGCTTGACCAGCGTGACCTGGGTGCCGGGGATCACGCCCATATCCAGAAAATGCTGGCGAAGTCGTCCCTCGCCGCCTACCGCCGTGATGACGGCGGACTGTCCTGTTTTCAGTTCTTTTAATCGCATAAAATGACCTCATTATAGATTAGCTTAAGCTAATCATAGCGAAAGACACGCTGATTGTCAACCATCTATAAAGACAGTCAGATGTTTTTTGTTGTGCTCCTGCTTGACAAATGTTTCACACAGGTATAGAATAAGTGCAGAAAAACACCACAGGGGGGCTGACGCAAAGTCGGCTGAGAGTAGAGCTGAGGCGCTCTTGACCCTTATACCTGATACGGATAATGCCGTCGTAGGGAGCTTGTCAAAAGATTGATTTGGCACCATGCGAAGGCGTGGTGCTTTTTTAGTGGTCAGTGGTCAGTGATTAGTGGTTAGTGATTAGTGGTCAGTGGTTAGTGATTAGTGGTCAGTCATTGGTGGTGGGTTTTGCCCACGCCTATTGATATGTGGGAGGAGTATTTTCTTCCCCGATATTTTAATGAGTTAGAGGAGGTATTTTATGAACGCAAGTGTAGCGATCCAGACGTTACCCGAGGCGCAGAACGATGAGGAACTAATCCGCATCGTTGACGAGGTCATCGCGTATATCAAGAGCACGGGGCTCAAATGCTATGTCGGCCCCTTTGAGACCGCGATCGAGGGCGATTATGATGAGCTGATGGATATCGTCAAGGAATGTCAGCATATCGCCATCCGCGCCGGCGCGCCGTCCGTGCTGGCGTATATCAAGGTCGATTACCGACCGGAGGGGGATGTACTGACGATTGAACGCAAAGTTACGAAGCACCATCAGTAAGGTCGCGCCGCGCGTCGGGATCTTTGTACTGATACTGGCGATCTGGTACTGCGTGTGCCGCTTCACCGGGATCCCCAAGTTCATCCTGCCCTCACCGGGGGATGTGATCGGGGCGTTTCGGGATGACTGGCAGCTGATGCTCAGTCACGCCCGCGTGACGCTGACCGAGACCATGATCGGTCTGTTTGTCGGTATATTGATCGGCTTTTTGACGGCGGTGCTGATGGATCGGTTCGCGCTCGTTCGCAAGACGGTCTATCCGCTGATCGTGATCAGCCAGACGATCCCCACCGTCGCGATCGCGCCGATGCTCGTCATCTGGCTGGGCTATGAGATGCTGCCTAAGATCGTGCTGATCGTATTGGTCGTGTTCTTTCCGATCGCGATCAGCCTGCTGCAGGGCTTTTCCGAGGTGGACAAGGACACCGTCAACCTGATGCGCTCGATGGGCGCGAATCGGATGCAGATCTTTCGCTATGTCAAGCTGCCGAATTCGCTGGGACACTTCTTTTCCAGCTTGAAGATATCGGTATCCTACGCGGTTGT
>DNIP01000177.1:0-1536 GCA_003499325.1 Oscillospiraceae bacterium | reverse complement strand
CACGCGTGTATGCCGTGGGAAAAAGCACATTATCATCACAGGAGGAATATATAATGAAAAAACTGATTGCAATTCTGTTAGTATGCTTATTGGCGATGGCAGCGGTAACAGGCTGTTCTTCGCAGAAAACCAATACTGAAAAGGCGACGGAAGCCGCACAGGCTACAGCGGATTCCGCCAACAAGACAAAGATCTCCTTTGTCCTCGACTGGACGCCTAACACCAATCATACGGGTCTGTATGTTGCCAAGGAAAAGGGATATTTTGATGAAGCGGGCTTAGATATTGAGATCGTCCAGCCGCCCGAGGACGGCGCCGAGATGCTGGTCGGCTCCGGCAAGGCGCAGTTCGGCGTATCGTTCCAGGATTATCTGCCCCCCGCGCTTTCGGGTGACGGCGCGATCCCGATCACGGCGGTCGCGGCGCTCGTCCAGCACAACACCTCCGGCATTATTTCGCTGAAGGGCAAGGGCATCGACAGACCCAAGGGTCTGGAAGGCAAGAAGTACGCGACATGGGATCTGCCGATCGAGAAGGCGACCTTGAAGAAGGTGGTCGAGGATGACGGCGGCGATTTCAGCAAGGTCAATCTGATCCCCTCGACCGTCACCGACGAGGTTTCCGCGTTGCAGTCGAACACCGTTGACGCGATCTGGGTCTACTACGGCTGGGCAGGAATCGCGACAGAGCAGGCAAAGCTCGATACCGATTTCTTCGCGTTCAAGGATATCGACCCCGTATTTGATTACTATTCTCCCGTTGTTATCGGCAATAATGACTGGATCGCAAAGAATCCCGACGCGACCAAAGCCTTCCTCGCCGCATTGAAAAAGGGCTATGAATACGCGATCGACGATCCCGACGGCGCGGCGGATATTCTGCTGAAAAACGCGCCTGAGCTGAACGCAGAGCAGGTCAAGGCGAGCCAACAATATCTGTCTAAGGAATATAAGTCCGACGTTGCGCGCTGGGGTTATATTGATCCCGCTCGTTGGAGCGCGTTCTTCAAGTGGATCAACGATAACAAGCTGTCCGAAACCGAGGTTCCCGAGAACGGCGGCTTCACGAACGATTATCTTCCCGAGTAATGGCGGTACTGGAAGTCAAGAACGTCACGTTCAGCTATGACGGCGTGAACAAGATCTTAAACGACGTCAATCTTACGCTGAACGACGGTGAGCTGGTTTGCCTGCTCGGTGTGAGCGGCGGCGGTAAAACGACGCTGTTCAATATCATCGCGGGGCTGTTGGAGCCGCAGCAGGGACAGGTGCTCCTAAACGGCGAGGATATCACGGGGCAGAGCGGCAAGGTCAGCTATATGCTCCAAAAGGATATGCTCCTGCCGTACCGCACGGTCGAGGATAATGTGGCGCTGCCGCTGATCATCAAAGGGATGAAGAAGAAAGAAGCGCGCGAGAAGGTCGGCGGGTATTTTGAGGAGTTCGGCATTGAGGGAACGCAAAAGCGCTATCCCGTCGAGCTGTCGGGCGGCATGAAGCAGCGTGCGGCTTTACTGAGGACATACCTGTTCTCGGC
>DNIP01000174.1 GCA_003499325.1 Oscillospiraceae bacterium | reverse complement strand
AAATTTGTTAAAGCGTTTAATGGATACTTAGTATTATGTGACGTCCACAGTCATTTCGATCGAGGTTTCCGCGCCTCCCGGCAAGGACGACCGATATGTGGGCAGTTGGTATCTATAGGAGGTTCCATGATTAATCCCGAAAAGATCCGCTCAGCGCAGTTTGTCGATTCGTATTATCCGATCATCGACGGTGTTGTGCTGGCGGTACATAACTATGCCGAGCTGATGAACCGCAAAAGCTACAGCTGTGTGGTTTGTCCGCGTTATTATCAGCCCTATGATGACAGCCGCTTTAGCTACGAGGTGTTTCGCACCGGCTCGCTCAGAATGCCGATCATCGAATACGCGCTTCCCACGCCGAAGCTCGACAGTAAGATCAAGACGCTGCTGCAAAACAGATATCCGGATATCTTCCATGTGCACAGCCCCTTTACGGAGGGCACCTTTGCCTCTGCTTACGCGAAGAAGCTGGGGATCCCGTGTGTGGCGACGTTCCACTCCAAGTATTATGACGATGTGATCAACATTACCGGCTCCAAAACGCTGGCGAAGCTCATCACAGCGAAGATCGTGCGCTTCTATAACACGGTCGACAGCGTGTGGACGGTATCGGACGGCGCGGCGGAGGTGCTGCATTCATACGGCTACCACGGCGATATCACGGTCGTCAAGAACGGTACGACCTACACCATGCCCGAGGATCCCGACGCACTGCGTAAAAAGGCGGCGGAGACCTTCATGGTGCCGACTGAAAAGAAGATCCTGCTCTATGTCGGTCAGCACAGATGGCACAAGAATCTGAAGCTGGTATTGGATACCTTCAAGCTGCTCAGTGACAGGGACAAGGACTTCCGACTGCTGATGATCGGCGACGGTCTCGACGCCAAGGCGATCCATGAGTATGCGGACAGCCTGCATTTTCCCGAGGGTTATGTGCGCTTTCTCGGGCGGATCAACGACCGCAGTCTGTTGTCGGGCATGTACCTGCTGAGCGATTTGTTCTTCTTTCCGTCAATGTACGATACCTCCGGGCTGGTGGTGCGCGAGGCGGCTTCCTTGGGTGTGCCGTCACTGTTGACAGCAGGCTCCACCGCATCAGAAGCAATCGTCAAGGATGTGTCGGGCTTTACGGCGGACGAGAATAAGGTGGCGATGTTCCGCGAGATTATGCGGATCTTCTCCACCCCCGGTCTGCTCGAAAAGGTCGGCAAGGGCGCGCAGAAGGAGATCGCAACCACATGGGAGGAGATCATCCCCGGTGTGATGGATAACTACGCGCAGATCATTGAAAAATACAAATTTGATCATCGTGCATAAAAAAGGCGACGCAAGCAGCGTCGCCTTTTTCGTTATTAAGGATTAGTATTACTACTTATTGCGGTTGAAGTCGATGGTGATGGTGTCGCGGTGGAGGTTGAGCTGAGTGGTGCGCACGCCTGCCGCATTGAGCATCTTCTTGGAGGCAATGGTATCCGGCTGATCGGCATATTTATCATAGAGATAGACCACCTCGGCGATGCCGCTCTGGATGATCGCCTTGGCGCATTCATTGCAGGGGAAGAGGTCGACATAGAGACGGGCGCCCTCGAGGGACTTGCCGTGCGCGTTGAGGATGGCGTTCAGCTCAGCGTGTACGACATACTGATACTTGGTGTCCTCGCCCTCACGCTCCCATGAGAAGGTGTCGTCCGAGCATCCGTAGGGAAAACCGTTGTAGCCGGTGCTGAGGATGCGTTTGCTTTTGTTGACGATACAAGCGCCGACCTGAGTATTGGGATCCTTGGAGCGCTTCGCTGCCAATATCGCTACGCCCATGAAGTATTCATCCCAGGAAATATAGTCTTCTCTTTTCATTTTGACCTCCTGATGGTATATAATGATTTGATCTCTCGTATATTGTGATTAGGAGTTGAGCTCCTTAAGCTTGTTCAGGCAATCGGCGCAGACGGGCTTGCCCTTGAAGTCGGTCAAGTCCTCGCTGTTGCCGCAGAAGGTACAGCTCATGGCATACTTCTTGATGATGATCGCGTCAGGCTCGGTGAAGAGCTCGATCGTGTCATCGGTGTGCAGAGCATACTTGGAGCGCAGGGGCTTGGGAATCACGACGCGCCCCAGCTTATCGATTTTACATAAAAATCCGGCAGGTTTCATTTTGGTACTTCCTTTTTGTTTCTGTTTCTGACAAAAGTTTACCAAAAGCAGGTATTCATGTCAAGGTATATAGAAAGATTGTTGAATTTTGTAAAACATGTACAAATTCAAGGGCCGATTTTTGATGACTAAGATAAGGGGAGGATGAATGGATGTCGTATGTGTTCGGCGCGATGATCACGATATCGTTTATTTATGCGGTGTTCAGCGGTAGTATCGACCAAATGAGCACGGGAATTCCCGAGGCGGCAGGGTCGGCAATCGAGCTGCTGATCTCTATCAGCGGCATGCTGATTATGTGGTCGGGATTCATGCGGATCGCCAAGGACTGCGGACTGATCGAGAAGCTGTCTAAGCTGTTTGCGCCGCTTTTGAGGATGCTATATCCCGACGTCGCGGTGGATTCGGACGCATTCCGCTATATTTCGATGAACATCAGTGCGAACCTGTTGGGACTGGGTAACGCCGCTACGCCGCTCGGAATCAAGGCGATGGGGGAGTTGAAGAAGCACAGCCTGAATGATACGGCGACAGACAGCATGGTGACGTTCGTTTTGATGAACACGGCGTCGATGCAGCTGATTCCCACCACGGTGGCGGCGCTCAGGAAGAGCTACGGCTCGGCACAGCCCTTCGATGTATTGCTGTGCGTATGGATCACCTCGGCGGCGGCGCTGACTGCCGCGCTGGCGTCATCCCATCTGATAAGGAGGCTAAGATGGAAGCGGTCATCCCGATCATCGTTACTGCGCTGTGCGTCTACGGATTATTCAAGCGCGTAAATATTTTTGACAGCTTCATCGAGGGCGCCAAGGAGGGCTTTGCGACGGTGAAGTTTGTCGCGCCGACGATGATCGCGCTGTTGGTAGCGGTCGGCACACTGCGCGCGTCGGGTGCGCTGGACGCCCTCGCGGGGCTGATCCGACCGCTTGCGGAGAAGGTGGGATTCCCTGTCGAGTTGGTGCCGATGGGATTGCTGCGGCCGGTCTCGGGCTCGGGCGCGACGGCGCTGTTGACAGGCATCTATGAAAATAACGGCCCCGACAGCTTTGTCGGACGATGCGCGAGCGTGGTGGCAGGCTCGACGGAAACGACCTTTTACGCGGTGAGTATGTACTACGGCGCGGCAGGCATCACAAAAATCCGCCACACGCTGTTCTCAGCGCTCTTGGCGGATTTCACTGCGATCGTCATCAGTGTGGTGACGGTAGGGCTATTAATGTCATAGATCAATTTTGCTTCATGCGGGTGCGGGTGAGCTTCTTTTTCAGCTCCTTGGGCTTGAAGGGGATGAGGGGGTAGAGGTAGCTTTTGCCGCTGATGGTCTTGTTGCTTGCGAGCAGGAAGAGCAGGATCAGGATCCCGATGATGAAGCCCGTGATGTTGCCGAGATAGGTGGCGGTCAACAGGATGAAGCGCGCGTATTTCAGCGAGAAGCCGAGCTCGTAGTTCGGCTGGCTGTAGTTGGCGATGGTGACGAAGGCGACGTAGAGGGTCGAGGCGGTGGTGAACCATCCCGCGTTGACCGCAAACTGACTGAACGCGATCGCGCCGATGATGCCGATGGCGGAGGTCAGGGAGCTCGGCGTATGGAGCGCCGCGAGGCGTAGTCCGTCGATACACAGCTCCATGATGATGAGCTGCCAGTAGATCGGCAGGCTGGTAGGCTCGACATTCAAAACGAATTGAAAGACCGGCGGGACAAGCTCGGGATTTTGCAGGCATAACAGCCACAGCGGGGTGAGCAGGACGGAGGCGATGGTGATCAGATAGCGCGTGATGCGGATATAGGTGCCCGTGATGGGCGGGAAATAGTAGTCGTCGGCTTCTTCGAGGACGTCGAAGATCGAGGTCGGGATGAGCAGTGCGGAGGGGGAGTTATCGACGAGGATGACAATGTTGCCCTTCAGACAGACCGCCGCCGCGACGTCGGGGCGTTCGGTATATTTGATCTTGGGAAAGGGATTGAGCCACTTCTTTTGATAGAGCGCCTCGATCAGGCTCTGCTGATTCATGCTCAGATTGGCGATATCAAGGTTCTTGATACGGTCGGTGATATCGTGCAGGAGCGTGTGGTCGACCTTGTTGTCCATATAGCAGATGATGATGTCGCTCTTGCTCTCGCGTCCGACGGTCATCGCCTTGGTGACGAAATTCGCGGAGCGGATGCGGCGACGAATCAGCGCTGAGTTGAAGATGACGGTCTCGACAAAGCCGTCCTTACTGCCGCGCAGCACCTTGTCATCCTCGGGCTCGGAGGTGGAGCGCTGGGGATAGGTGCGCATATCAAAGGCGATTGCGGCGGAGAAGCCCTCGGCGATCAGGCAGGGGATGCCGCTGAGCACATTTTTGACAACCGCGTCGGGCTGGTCGACGATGCTGATCTCGACATAGGGAACGCAGTGGCGGCAGAATTCCTCGGCGGAGGAGAGGTATTCGGGCTTGGTATGGTTATAGAAGAACTCCATCAGCTTCTCCATGATGTCGTCCTTGATCAGCCCGTTGATGTAGAAGATGACGGCCTTCTTGCCCGAGATGACGATGTTGCGCTCGATGATGTCAAAGCAGTCGTCACATCTCAGCAGGGTGGAGAGCTTTTGGCGGTTGGCTTCATAGGATGCGGTGAAGATGGGATCAGATCCTTTCGGATAGAGTAAGGCTCCCTTATATCAGGGGATTCTTAAAATTAATAAGATTTTTAATTATTTTTTTCAGAGTTGCATAGTTTTATGCAACTTTTTTCTTTTTCTCGGCATAGGTGAGACCGGTAATAGGAGGATAAGATGAAACCGAGAGAAAAAGAATTTTGCCGTCTGATGACGGTAGTTGCCGATCCGATCAAAGCGGCGCGGGAAGCGGGTTACAAGCACCCCGAGAGGGCGTGGTCAGAGCTTGCCGCGCGTGAGGAGATCGTCAGCGAGATCCGTCGCCGATGCGAGAATATCCGCTCAGTATATGAGCATACCGCGATCTGCGGTCTGTACAAGCTCGCCTACGGCGGTGTGAGCGACGCTCTGACATTGCTTTATCGGGATGACCTCAGGGAAGGGGATCTGAGGATGCTCGACCTGAGAAATGTATCGGAGATCAAGCGCACGGACAAAGGGATCGAAATGAAATTTTACGACAGGATCAAGGCGATCGATAAGCTGCAGGAGCTGCTCAGCAGCAGCGCGGAGCAGGAGAGCGGTTCGGGGTTACTGGACGCGATCCTTTCTTCCGCCGAAGCACTCGGCAGCCGCTCCGGGAGTGAGACCGATGACCTATAAATCGCTGTCCGAAAAACAGCTCAAGGCGATGTTCTGGTGGGCGAAGGGCTCGGGATATGAGCGCTATGACGCCGTCATCTGTGACGGCGCGGTTCGCTCGGGCAAGACCTTTGCGCTGTCGCTGTCCTTTGTTCTGTGGGCGAGCGTGACCTTTGACGGCGCGTTGCTGGGCTTTTGCGGCAAGACAATCACAGCGCTGCGGCGCAACGTGATCCTGCCTCTCTTGCCTTGCCTGAAGGAGCTTGGCTTTGACGTCAAAGAGAGCGTGAGCAATAACCGCCTGATCATCCGATACGGACAACATGAAAATACCTTTTTTCTCTTTTCGGGAAAGGATGAAGGCTCCGCCTCGCTGATTCAAGGGGTCACCCTGTCGGGCGTGCTCTTTGACGAGGTGGCGCTGATGCCGAAGTCGTTTGTGGAGCAGGCGCTGGCGCGTTGTTCGGTGAGCGGCTCGCGGTTCTTCTTCAACTGCAACCCCGAATATCCTTCACACTGGTTTTACCGGGAATGGATACAGAATAAAAAGCGAAAGAACGCGCTGTATATCCATTTTCGGATGCGGGACAACCCCTCTCTTTCTCAAAAGATGCTCAAGCGGTATGAGAGCCTGTATACGGGCGCTTTTTACCGTCGGTTCATCGAGGGAGAATGGGTGAGCGTCTCGGGCGCTGTCTACCCCTTTATGGGCGACAGCGGTATGTTCATCCCGCCGCCCGACCTACAGATGGAGGAATACTGTGTCTCCTGCGATTACGGCACGGTGAATCCGACTTCGATGGGATTGTGGGGGCGAAAGGGCGATATTTGGTATCGCCTGCGCGAGAGCTATTATGACGCGCGAAAAGAGGGCAAAAGCAGAACAGATGAGGAGCATTATAATTCTTTAACAGAATTATTGGGTGAGCTTTTGCCGACTGCGGTGATCGTCGATCCGTCCGCCGCCAGCTTCATCGAGGTGATCGAGCGGCATGGGCGGTATCCCGTCGTCAGAGCGGATAACAACGTCATCGACGGCATCCGCAAGACGAGCCAGGCGCTGCGGGACGGGGAGATCGTCATCTGTGACGCCTGCACCGACGCGATCCGCGAGTTCTCGCTCTATCGCTGGGACGAGAACAAGCCGATGGACACGGTGATCAAGCGCGACGATCACGCGATGGATGACATACGATATTTTGTCAGTTATATAAAGGCGAATGAGGAGCCCCTCAACTTTACCTTTATCGAACGAATGTAACCACAACAGGAGGTAAATCTTGCGATTGTTTTCGAAAAAAAATCGCCCTCATGTGCCCGATGTGCAGACCTGTACAACGGCGGACAGGGGGATCATCCCTCCGTTACACCTGTCGGATCAGCCGCATGAAATGCGCCTGTACCGCGCTTTGAGAGATCAGGTGCCGGTCATCGATGCGGCGATCATGAAGCTGATTCGCCTGCTGGGAGAGTTCACGATCGAATGTGCCGACATTCAGGCGCAAGCAATGCTGGATCGCTTTGTATCGGGGATCTCGGTCGGCGGTACGGGCACGGGACTGCATACCTTTATCAGCTCGTACTTTGACCAGCTGTTGACCTGCGGCAGAGCGGTGGGCGAGATTGTGACCTATGAGGACGGCGGTATCGCGGCGCTGTATAACGCGCCCGATGACGCGGTGACCCTGCGTATGGGCGATAGTCCCGTGGATGTTCGCATCTTCCCGAATAGCCTTTGTGCAAAGGAGATTGAGCATCCCGAGCTGATCTGCCTGACCCTGCTCAATCCGCAGCCGGGCACCCTGCACGGTACGTCGATCCTCAGCGGATTACCGTTTGTCAGCGAGCTGTTGATGAAGATATTCCGCTGTGTGGGACAGAACTTTGAACGTGCGGGTAACGTGCGCTATGCCGTGACCTATCACCCGCCCGCGGGCTCCGGCGCGGTCGGCGCGCGTCAGCGCGTCAAGGAGATCGCAGAGGAATGGAGCCGCGCCATGCGCGATAAGGGCAGGGTGTGCGACTTTGTATCGGTCGGCGACGTCAATATCCGCGCGATCGGCGCGGACAGTCAGATCATCGACTGCGATATCCCGATCCGCCATGTGCTCGAGCAGATCACGGCAAAGCTCTCGATCCCGCCGTTTTTGCTGGGACTGTCCTGGTC
>DNIP01000173.1 GCA_003499325.1 Oscillospiraceae bacterium | reverse complement strand
GCACCTACTGCTGGGACGGCGAAGAATGACGCGGGCACGTGTGGGCACGTGTGCCTTTTTCCGCCTTTTAAAAGGTTCGTTGTGATCTTGAATGGCATCAACGGCGGGTCATAGATTCGTTGTGTGATGAACCAAGGCTATTAACAACGGGTCACGAATTTCCATTTTATATAGTATTATTTGTTTCAATGCTCTCGTTGAGCAGAAAGGTAAGATATATGATTAACAATTCCAAATCCGACGCTTACGCTGCGGCGGGCGTCGATATCACCGCGGGCTACAAGGCGGTCGAGCTGATGAAGCAGCATGTCGCGCGTACCGCGACCGCGGGCGTATGCTCCGACGTGGGCGGCTTCGGCGGACTGTTTGAGCTTGATTTGACCGGTATTAGTAAGCCTGTTCTGGTCAGCGGCACCGACGGTGTTGGCACCAAGCTCAAGCTCGCGTTTTTGATGGACAAGCACGATACAGTAGGTATCGATTGTGTGGCAATGTGCGTGAACGATATCGTTTGCGTGGGCGCAAAGCCGCTGCTGTTCCTCGACTATATCGCCTGCGGCAAGAACGTTCCCGAGCGGATCGCGGACATCGTCAAGGGCGTTGCCGACGGCTGTGTACAGTCGGGCGCGGCGCTGATCGGCGGCGAGACGGCGGAGATGCCCGGCTTCTATCCCGAGGATGAATACGACCTCGCGGGCTACAGCACCGGTGTGGTCGATAAGGATAAGATCATCGATAATAAAACGATGGAGGTCGGCGATATTGTGATTGCGCTGCCGTCATCGGGCGTTCATTCCAACGGCTTCTCTCTTGTCCGCAAGGTCTTTGACGTAGAGAACGCCGATATCAAAACGCCCGTTGATTCGCTCGGCGGCAAGAGCGTGGGCGAGACCCTGCTCACCCCGACCAAGATCTATGTCAAGCCCGTGCTGGCACTGCTCGACAAGGTGCAGGTCAAGGGTATCTCGCACATCACCGGCGGCGGCTTTTATGAGAATATTCCGCGCTCCATCCCCGACGGTCTGTGCGCGAAGATACAAAAGGACGCTGTCCGCATCCTGCCAATCTTTAAGCTGATTCAGGAAAAGGGCGGTATCTCGGAGCACGACATGTTCAACACCTTTAACATGGGCGTCGGCATGAGCATTGTTGTCCCTGCCGCTCAGGCGGATGAAGCGCTCTCGATCCTCAAGGCTGAGGGCGAGGACGCATATGTCATCGGCGAGATCGTCAAGGCGCAGGGCGAGGAGAAGATCGAGTTATGCTAAAGGCAAAGATCGCAGTGCTGGTTTCCGGCGGCGGCACCAATCTGCAGGCGCTGATCGACGCGCAGAACAGCGGGATCATCCACAGCGGCGAGATCACGCTGGTGATCTCCAACAACCAAAATGCCTACGCGCTGACCCGTGCGCAGAACGCGGGGATCAAAGCGCTGTATATTTCTAAAAAAGAATTAAAAACACAAGAGGCGTTTGAGACCGCCATCATCGGCGCGCTCGAAGAGAACGAGATCGATCTGATCGTCCTCGCGGGCTTTATGTCGATCTTATCGGAGCGATTCACCTCGCGGTATGACCACCGCATCCTCAACATCCATCCGTCCTTAATCCCTTCTTTCTGTGGAACAGGATACTATGGCCTACGGGTCCACGAGGCGGCGCTCGAAAAGGGCGTTAAGGTGACCGGCGCGACCGTCCACTTTGTCAATGAGATCCCCGACGGCGGCGAGATCATCGCCCAAAAGGCGGTCGCAGTGGAGGACGGCGACACACCCGAGACCCTGCAAAGACGCGTCATGGAGCGGGCGGAATGGATCATCCTGCCGCAGGCGGTAGAGCGCATTGCTTATGAGATAAGCAATGCTAATTGAAGAATTAAAACTGAATACTTAAAAATGAATAATATTGGTCACTCGCTTCGCTCAAACACAATCATAATTGGGTGAGGGCGAAGTCCTCCCACTATTTTTCATTTTTCAATTTTAAGTTTTCAGTATTCATTTATCATTTTGGGGGTATATGAAATGAACATTTACAAAATCAACGACGTTGCCGAGCTGCTCGACGGCAACACCTATCCGGGCAGAGGCATCATCATCGGCAAGACTGCCGACGGTACCAAAGCGGTGGCTGCCTACTTCATCATGGGCAGAAGCGCCAACTCCAGAAACCGTATCTTCACCGAGCGTGACGGCGCGGTATTCACCGAGCCCTTCGACGCTTCTAAGGTCGAGGATCCCTCGCTGATCATCTATGCGGCGATCCGCGAGTATGAGAATAACCTGATCGTCACCAACGGCGACCAGACCGACACCATCTATGAGGGCTTGCAGAACGGAAAGTGCTTCAACCATGCGCTCAAAAGCCGTGAGTTCGAGCCCGACGCGCCGAACCTTACGCCCCGTATCAGCGGTATCCTGACCTTTGAGGACGGCGATTTCACCTACAAGATGTCCATCCTCAAGTCCATCGACCCCGAGGGCAGCGACTGTGCGCGCTATCTGTACAGCTATCCGTCCAAGGCGGGACTCGGTCACTTCATCCACACCTATGTCTGCGACGGCAATCCGATCCCGACCTTCCAGGGGGAGCCCGAGAGAGTCGCGATCGACGACGACATCGACGCTTTCACCGAAAAGCTGTGGAACGCGCTGGACGAGAACAACAAGATCTCGCTGTATGTCAGAGCTATCGACCTCGAGACAGGCGAGGAAGAGAACCGTCTGGTCAATAAAAACAAGTAAATCATCCATGCGTTTATAACGCAAACCATATACATTGATAAATCCGAGGGCGGCGGGAGCAAGTCCCCTCCCTACAAAAAAGGAGATAATCACAATGAAAGAATTTGAGTTAAAATACGGTTGCAATCCCAACCAGAAGCCCGCGAAGATCTTTATGCACGACGGCTCTGAGCTGCCGATCGAGATCCTGTGCGGCAGACCCGGCTACATCAACTTCCTCGACGCGTTCAATTCATGGCAGCTCGTCAAGGAGCTCAAGGAGGCGCTCGGACTGCCCGCTGTCACCTCGTTCAAGCACGTCAGCCCCACCTCGGCGGCTGTCGGCGTACCGCTGTCCGATAAGCTCAAGAAGGCTTGCTTTGTCGATGATATCGAGGGTCTGGATGATTCTCCTCTCGCCTGCGCTTACGCGCGCGCACGCGGTACCGACCGTATGTGCTCCTTCGGCGACTGGGTTGCGCTGAGCGACGTCTGTGACGTTACCACCGCGAAGATGATCCAGCGCGAGGTAAGTGACGGCATCATCGCCCCCGGCTATGAGCCCGAGGCGCTCGAGATCCTCAAATCCAAGAGAAAGGGCAACTACAATATCGTACAGATCGACCCGAACTATGTGCCCGATCCCGTTGAGCATAAGCAGGTCTACGGCATCACCTTCGAGCAGGGTCGCAACAACTTTGAGATCAACCGCGCATTGCTCGAGAATGTTGTCACCAAGAACAAGGAGCTGCCCGAGAGCGCGGTGCGTGATCTGATCATTTCCCTGATCACCCTTAAATATACCCAGTCTAATTCTGTTTGCTACGCGGTAGACGGTCAGGCGATCGGCGTCGGCGCGGGTCAGCAGAGCCGCATCCACTGCACCCGTCTGGCAGGCTCCAAGGCGGATACCTGGTTCCTCAGACAGAGTGACAAGGTGCTCAACCTCCCGTTCCGCGAGGATATCCGCCGTCCCGACCGCGACAACGTCATCGACGGCTATATCAACCGCAACGAAGAGGACGTTACCGCCGACGGCAACTGGCAGAAGTACTTTACCGAGCAGCCCGCTCCCTTCACCGATGAGGAGCAGAGAGCGTATCTCGACACCATTGACAACGTCGCGCTCGGCTCGGACGCGTTCTTCCCGTTCTCCGACAATATCGAAAGAGCGCACAAGAGCGGCGTGAAATATATCGCGGAGCCCGGCGGCTCCATCCGTGATGATGCGGTCATCGACTGCTGTGACAAGTACGGCATGGCGATGGCGTTCACCGGCATGAGATTGTTCCACCA
>DNIP01000176.1 GCA_003499325.1 Oscillospiraceae bacterium | reverse complement strand
ACCAAATTGGTGGCGAGGGGATCCAGCTGCCGCTCCACACATTCCACACTCGCGTAAAAGCTCTTCAAATCGATGGCGATATAGGTGCGCTCCATGCCGTTCCCCTCCTTTTTTATCCTATGTGTTGTCGATTTTATCTCGTTCGCATGATGAACTGAAAATTGAAGACTGAAAACTGAATAATGAATAATAAACAGCCCCGATCATCCGATGATCGGGCTGTTGTGCAGGGGATGACGCCGACACGCGGGTCCGACATCCCGAACCATTCCGTTATATCAAATTTGCACGCGAAGCAAACCCATCACCCTGCCATCGGCTGTTCCACGAACCACCGTCCGAACCGCGACGAGAACATCCCGCTCGTTTTCTCAAAGAACAGATACCGTTCCTCGCCGTGAATGACGATCGTGTAGCAATCGCCGCCGTGGTGACCGCTCAGCGTGGACGCGGGGCGAAAATCCCTGACCGCCTCGATCTCAAACGTCCTGCCGTCTGCCCAGGTGATGGTGCGCGGCACCATGTAGCCCGTCGCGTCAAAATCGGAGTTCACCTTAACGTATACTTTTCTGTAATGCTGTATCATGGCAACCTCCTTACTTCCGACCGTTATTGCGAGGCGCATGGGCGCGCCATGGCGATCTCGCGACTGTTCGAATTCTTATAGAACAAATGTACTACAAATTTGAATAAATGTCAAGAGCAAATTCGGATTTGTCACTCTTTTTCAGCTTGAAACACAACAAAAAAGGCTCCCTTTGGTAAAGGGAGCTCAGACTGTAGAAAAACCTATCCAGCCCCCTCTGACGAGGGGGCATGCGGGCTGGCATTCAGAAAGAGAATACTGATATGTCCGCAGGGGAGAGATAACGCAACGTCATAATAAAAAAATAAGGATTGACTCAATACCGTAAAAAAGGCATATAAAATGCGGCTTGCGTCAAAAGTCGGAGAATCATTGCGGCTTATCGTTATCTCTCCCTCCGAGCTCGCAAGCGAGCCCACCTCCCTCGTCAGAGGGAGGCTTGAGGACGTACTGCTCCTGACTAATCAGAATAGCCATTGGGAGAAAACGGCGCGCGCATCCGATCTGATCGATTTACTCCGCCATCTCCTTCGGCAAAATCACCTTCGGCGTGGGGATGAACTTTGCCGCGGCGGCCGCCAACAGCATGGCGGGGATCAGCCGCAGGGGGAAGAGGATCATCAACAGCATCACTGTCGCCAACGGCTTTTTCATCGTGTGGCCGACCAGCGTCGCTGTCACGACCGCGGTGCACAGCACCACATCCGCGCCCAGCAGCAGGCTCATGCCGCAGCCGATGCTCACACCGCTGAAGATCACGGGGAAGAAGTGTCCGCCCTTGAGCCCCGTGTCGATGCACAGGTTCGTTAGCAGCAGCTTGACCACGCCGATCACCAGCAGCAGGATCGCGCCGACGCCCTCGGGATCCTCCATCACCTCGTTGATCTGGTGCTCGCCCGAGAACATGGTCAGCGGCAGCAGCGTGCCGACCGCGCCCAGCAGAAAGCCGCCGACGGTCGCGCGCAAAACGACATGGTTTTTCATTCTCGCGCCCAGTGCGGCGGTCAGCTTTTTGAAGAGGAAGTACAGGTAGCCCGCCGCGATGCCGACGACGATCAACAGCGGCACAAACAGATAGTTGCGCAGCCAGAAGCGCTCGCCGTCGATCCGATCGATGCCGGAGCTGCCGCCCAGCACCTTGGTCAGCGCCATAAAGGTCGCAAATGAGCTCAGGATCGCCGCGATATACAGCACCGTTTTAGAGGTCTTGGGCAGGGATGGTTCCCTGTCCGATTCGAGCGGCTCGACAAAGCCGAACATCGGCGAGCGGAAGATCGTGCCCAAGGTCGCGCTCAGACCGATCGCGGTCAGCTCCGTGACCTCACTGCGAAAGCGCTTGAGCTTATCGCCGACCCAGGTGCACAGCCCCGCGATCACGCCCGAAAGCCCCGCCTCGGGGCCGACGGAAGCGCCGATGAGCAGCGGGAACAGTGCTCCGCCCAGCGTCGAGAAAATGTTATTGTACGGATAACGTCCCGTTTGCTTGACCTGTCCCATCACCGTGCTTAAATCCTCGGGACGGTCGCCGAGCTTACGCTTGTACAGCCCGATCAGCAGACCTCCCACCGTGCATACGCACAGGGTATAATACGGGAACTCGAGCTGTGAGGGGATGGTGTCCCAGATCAGCGTGATCCCCAGATTCATGACCCGCAGAAATCCCCAGATGATCGCGCCGACGATCGCGCCGAGGATGGCGGTATACAGCAAAAACAGGATGTTGTTTTTCAGATTCTTCATGTTTATTTCTCCGCGTCGACCGTCAGGATGTAGAACTCATAGGGTTGGTAGCTCTTTTTCACAAAATCACTGCCCGACATGGTCGTTTCCTTGGTGTCGAGCGTAGCGCCGTCATAATGCAAAACACATTCCAAGGTGGTTTCCGCGCCCAAGTCCACCGTCGCGTCGCTCAGCGCCTTGTCATACAGATTTGCGACGTAGATCACGGTGTTGTTATCCTTTTTGCGCGAGAATGCGAAGAGATAATCCTCGTCCTTTGTCAGCACGTTGAAATCGCGATTGGTGGCGTTCAGCGCGGTATTCTCGGTCTTGATCTTCGACAGCGCCGCCATCAGGGGCGCGTATTTCGGCTCGTCATCCCATTTGACCGTATCCTTCTCAAAGAACTCGATCATGTGATCGTAGCCCTCTTCATTGGAGGTGTAGATCATCGGCATTCCGGGCGCGAGGAAGGACAGCGCCAAGATCGGCTCATAGGTCTTGCCGTAGTTCTCGACGATGGTGCCCTCATAGGAATTCTTGTCGTGATTGTCGAGGTAGTTCATCGGGAAGCTCCCCTCGACATAGAGATCGCTCGGCTTCATGCTCTGTTGGATCGTCGATACCGCTACGCCGCCCTTGACGGACTTCGACTGTCCGAACAGCGCGTCATTGTAGCAGGAGTCGAACGCGTACTTCGTCATCACGGCGTTGCCCGACGCTTCCGCCAGCATCATGATCTCGCTGTTGACGGATTTGAGCTTGTAGACGGCGGCGTTCCAGAATGATACGGGCACGCCGGAGGCATGGTCGCAGCGGAAGCCGTCCACGCCCATTTCCTCGACCCAGTACTGCATACACTTGATCATCTCGGCGCGCATCTCATAGTTATTGTAATTGAGCTGGGCGGTATCCGTCCAGTTGTAGGGCGATACGATTTTGCCGTTGTCGGTCTTGTACCAATCCTCGTGCTCGGTGATCCATGCGTTATCCCAGCCCGTGTGATTGGCGACCCAGTCCAGAATGACCTTGAAGCCCTTGTCGTGCGCCGCGGTCATCAGGTGCTTGAAGTCCTCCATCGTGCCGAACTCGGGGTTGACGTCCTTATAGTCGGTGACCGAATAGTACGAGCCCAGCGTGCCCTTGCGGTTGGTCTTGCTGATCGGATGGATCGGCATGAGCCACAGGGTGTTGATTCCCGTTTCCTTGAGGCGGTCAAGGTGCTTTTCAAATGCCGCAAAGGTGCCCTCCTCGGTATACTGGCGGATGTTGACCTCATACAGCACACAGGTCTCGAGCCATGCGGGCGTAGTGCGTTTGAGGATGGGGTCATCGTTCTTGATGTCCGTCATCACGCCGTCGATCACCGAACCGTCCTTGACGCTGTCGGACAGGGTATAGGCATTCGCCTTGGGCTCTTCCTTCTTCTCTTCCTTTTTCTCGGAGGAGCACGCGGCAAGCGCCCCGAGCATACAAACAGCGAGTAATAATGCTAAAAACCTTTTCATCTTCAAGCTCCTTATATTTAATAAAATCACTACACCTACAATACCCTAACCGCGACCCGATGTCAATAAAAAAGCAACATCAGGTTCACAGAAAATTTTTATTTTTTTTCCAAATGATAATTATGCCGCGATAGGATATGATACAATGCAATCATGATAGAGAAAACGGAGTTGACTGATCCCATGCCAATACGATCAATTCCTCAAAAAATACAAATCATCACCGTGTCGGTCATCATCGTCATCCTGCTGGTGCTGGGCGCTGTGCTCAGCGGCGTTTCGTCCG
>DNIP01000099.1 GCA_003499325.1 Oscillospiraceae bacterium | reverse complement strand
TCCCGCAGGATGGCAGAAGCCTTATCGATATCCGATTGTGTGTTGGTTAAATGGTAAGTTTTCATCATGTTTAGTGAGGAGTGAGGAGTTAGGAGTTAGAAGTTTCGGGAACGTGTTGCCGCGTTTGGATTCTATTTGACAGGCTGAAATGCTTCTCTATGTCAGAATCAAGTGCGAGTGGCGCACTTTTGTTCACCTATCATTAACTCCTAACTCCTCACTCCTAATTCCTAACTATTCATTTGCTCTTTCAGCTGTTCCGCTCGCTGTGCGGTGACGAGCGCGTCGATGATCTCATCGAGGTCGCCGTTCATGATCTCGTCCAGTTTATATAAGGTCAAGCCGATACGGTGGTCGGTGACGCGGCTCTGCGGGAAATTATAGGTGCGGATCTTCTCGCTGCGGTCGCCCGAGCCGATCTGGGAGCGCCTGTCGGAAGCGATCGCCTCATGCTGTTTATCCTGCTCGATCTTGAGCAGGCGCGACTTGAGCACCTTCATCGCCTTATCCTTGTTCTTGTACTGAGAGCGCTCGTCCTGACACTCCACGACCATGCCTGTGGGCTTATGGGTGATGCGGATAGCGGACGAGGTCTTATTGATATGCTGACCGCCCGCGCCCGAGGAACGGAAGGTGTCGATCTCCAGATCATTCGGGTTGATGTCCACCTCTACGTCATCCGCTTCCGGAAGGACGGCGACCGTCGCCGCCGAGGTGTGGATGCGCCCCGAGCTCTCGGTCTTGGGCACACGCTGGACGCGGTGGGTGCCCGACTCGAACTTAAAGCGGCTGTAGGCGCCCGCTCCGCTGACGATGAAGGACACCTCCTTATAGCCGCCGAGCCCCGTTTCATTGAGGTTGATGACCTCTATCTTGTAGCCCCTGCGCTCGGCATACATGCTGTACATACGGTACAGGTCATAGGCGAACAGCGAGCTTTCCTCGCCGCCCGTGCCGCCGCGGATCTCAACGATGACGTTGCGTTCGTCGTTCGGATCCTTGGGCAAGAGCAATATCTTGAGCTCCTCCTCGAGCTCGGGCAGACTGCGCTTAGCGTCGTCGAGCTCAATGGAAGCAAGCTCTTTGAGCTCGTCATCGGAGGACGCGTCGTCGAGGATCATCAAGCTGTCCTCAATGGTCTGCTGTGCGGATCGGTACTCGCGGTACTTCTTAACCACAGGCTCGATGGACGCGTATTCGCGCATCACCTCGCGGTAGCGGTCGGGATCGGACACCACGTCCGGCTCATACATCCGCTTTTCCAGTTCGTTATATCGTTTGTCAAATATCGCTAATTTGCTGAACATAATGTCACCTTCGGTGAATGAGGAGTTAGGAGTGAGGGGTTAGGAGTTGCTTATTATAAACAATTGATTTGCTTCGCAATAAATGCTGCCATAGGACGTTGAACACGCTGCACAACACCGTATCCTACACTTTTCTGCGGCGTTTCGTATGCGGTACGTCGCAAGCAGTGGCGCTTAGCCAATCACAGGCTTTGCCTGTGATTGGAGCGCTGTTGCATGGGAGTTGTATGCCAAATCAAAGATTTGGACAACTCCTCAAGCGCCGTACCCTACAGCACCCCGCAACGTTTCATCGTCCTTTAACTCCTCACTCCTAACTCCTCACTCCTCACTTCTCATTACTTTCTTTATATTCCTCTCAACCTTCTTGCGCGGCACCATGACCTCTCTGCCGCATTTTTGGCATCGGATCTTGAAATCCATGCCGACGCGCAGGACGAGGAATCGGTTGTCGCCGCAGGGATGGGGCTTCTTCATGATCAGTTCATCGTTAACGCAAATATCCATATGCCCCTCCTCTTTTTTATATCCGGATTATTATACCATATATTGGCAGAAAAAGCAAATAACGTTTCTGTCACTATTCAACATCTTGTGAAAATAGTCGAAATGCTTGACTATATATAGTTTTTGGAGTAAAATATAGGGTGACTTATAATAGGTTAGTACGGCGGCCGTCATCCCCCGCATCATCCATCATTGCAAAAGGGCGCCGCCTGACCGATCATCAAAGGAAACATTATGGAAGAAAAACATTATTCACTCAAACACCGGTTCGCGTTCGGCGCGGTGACTGCCGCGTTATTCTGCTTTACGCTGCTGGTATACGGGCCGCTCTCGCTGTATGTGACCGGTAACGATGAAATGTGGTTCAGCTTTCGGTCACTGCTGACCCCCGTCACGGTCGTGGCACTGATCGGCTTCGTCGTGATGACGCTGCTGCTCTCGCTGCCCAAGGGCGCGTTCCACAAGATCCTGTGCTGTCTGACCTTCGGCATCTCGCTGGGGCTGTACATCCAGTGCAGCTTCTTCAACATCAGCTACGGCTCGGGTGTGCTGGACGGCTCACAGATCGCGTGGATGGACTACACCACCTACGGCGCGATCGACTCGGCAATGTGGGCGGCGTGTATCGCGATGCCGTTCGCACTGTTCATGGTATTCAAGCACTCCTGGCGGCGCGTTTTGATCGTCGCGGCGGTGATCATCATTATCACCCAGGTCGCGGGACTCTCGCTCGATCTGTACAAGAACCAGAACTCGCTCGACAAGCTCAGTCATGAGGTCACCACCGAGGGCATGTATGAGCTGTCCGATCAGGATAACACCTTGGTGTTCATCCTCGGCTCGATGGACAAGGAGTATTACGACGAATACAAGAAGGATCACCCCGAGATCGAGAAGCAGCTCAGCGGCTTTACCGAATACACCAACACTTCCGCGACGGGCTCCGACTCGCTGGTATCGATCCCCGCGATGCTCACGGGCGAGGTCTACAAGAAGGACGTCAAATACACCGAATACGTCAGCGGCGCATGGAACGCCAACAACGCCTTTGACGTGCTGCAAAAATTCGGCGCCGATACGCGCGTCTACACGGATGACAAATACTTCGGCAATGCCGCGGTACGCAAGGTGGACAATATCTCCGACCGCGCCAACGACAAGGACGCGTACAAGGTCATCGGCTCCACGATGTACCGCTACACGCTCTACAAAGCCGTGCCGCACTACATGAAGCAGCTGTTCTGGATGAGCCTGAGCGACTACTCCAGCTTTAAGAGCAACAACACCTTCAACTCCGACGCGGACGATAAGTTCTTCGCCGACTACGATAAGGCGGAGGGCTTCAGCTACACCGACAAATATCCTGCCGCCGTGCGCGTCTATAACCTAAAGGGCGCCAAGGCTCCCTACCGTATCACCTCAAGCGGCGAGAAGGATCCCGACGGCACCTCGCGCAAGGAGCAGATCGAGGGTGAATTCAGCTACATCCTCAAAATGATCGACGACCTCAAGGAGCACGGCAAATTTGAGGACGCGCGGATCATCATCACCGCCGACAACGGCAACGAGGACATCAACCAGCATCCGATGCTGCTGTATAAGGACAAGAGAGCGATCAACGTCTACCGCACCAGTGAAGCGCCCGTAACGCTATTCGACCTGCCCGCGACCCTCGCCTCGACCGTCACCAAGGATTACAAGAAGATTGGCACGGGTCTGAGCTTTGAGGACACCGAGAAATCCACTCCCAACCGCAAGCGCTACTTCTACCGCAGCGTCGGCTCCAACGCACAGTCCCGCATTGAGGAGTACCTGATCGACTCCGCGAAGCTCGACTCCAAAACGATCAAACTGACCAACAGCTACCTGCTCAACGGCGGCGTTGTGGAGAACTATGAGCTGGGTAAGGAGCTGACCTTCACCGAGGACGAAACCGCCGCAATGTACTGCAAGTCGGGCTTCGGTCAAACCAACGGCTGGCGCACCATCATCAACGGAAAGACCGCTCAGATGGAGATTCCTCTCGCGGATCTGCCCGGCAATCTCACCGATTTGCACGCGTTCTTCAATGTACTCAACGTTTATGAGGAAACCGACTGCGTCATCACCGCCAACGACGTGACCGTCTACACAGGCAAGCTCGGCAACGACGTCCGCAATCACGGGCTGAACTTCCTGATCCCCACCGACGTGATCGGCAGGGACAAGACCATTCGCCTGACCTTCAACTTCCCCGAGCTGCACGAGGACACCGACGTCATGGCGCTGACCTCGTTCAAGATCTATAAGCAGTGACGGAATCGGAGAACGGTTAACGGTGAACGGTTAACCGTGTCGGGAAACGCTGACGCGTTTTTGATTGGAATAACGGCAAATATAATAAAACGTCCGCGACTCTGTGTTGCGGACGTTTTGTTTATCATCACATTTTTTCAGAGGATATTACAAATCAGGTGAGGGCGGAGCCCTCCCTTCACCGTTAACCGTTCACCGTTCTCCGTTAACCATTCAAAAAAAGAGCCGCTACGTTTCCGCAACAGCTCTCTCAGTATCATATAAAACTTTAGGCAAGATGACCCTTTGCCGTGATGACCTCGATCACCTGATCGACGTACTTCTCACAGACCTCGTCTGAGCCTGCCTCGACCATCACGCGGATGACGGGCTCGGTGCCGCTCTCGCGGACAAGGATTCTGCCGTCCTCGCCGAGTTCGTCGGCAACCTTCTTGACTGCCGCCTGCACGTCGGGGTCGTTCTGCGCGTCGGGCTTGGACTTGACGCGGACGTTCTTGAGTACCTGCGGATAGAACTTGCAGGGCGCCGCCAGCTCGCTCATGGGCTTCTCCTTGGCGAGCATGACCTCCATCATTTTCAGAGAGGTCAGGATGCCGTCGCCGGTGGTGGCGTACTTGCTGAAAATGATATGGCCGCTCTGCTCACCGCCGATGCGGTTGCCGGTCTGCACCATGTTCTCGTAAACATACTTGTCGCCGACAGCGGTCTTTTCATACTCGATGCCGACCTTGTCGAGCGCCTTGTACAGTCCGAAGTTACTCATGATGGTGGTGACGACCTTGTTGTTTAAGAGCTTACCGCGCTCCTTCATATACAGACCGTAGACATAGAGGATGTGGTCGCCGGTGACGACGTTGCCCTTCTCGTCTACGCACAGGCAGCGATCAGCGTCGCCGTCATAGGCAAAGCCGATATCTAAGCCCTTCTCGACCACAAACTTCTGTAAGTGTTCGATATGGGTGGAGCCGCAGTCGGTGTTGATGTTATAGCCATCGGGGTTGTCGTTCATGACATAGGTCTTAGCGCCCAGCGCATTGAATACCGCCTTCGCGATGCTCCACGAAGCGCCGTTCGCGCAGTCCAGACCCACCTTGACGCCCTTGAAGCTGTACTTGCTCATGGAGATCAGGTAGCCGATGTAACGGTTACGACCCTCGACATAGTCAACGGTTCTGCCGATATCCTCGCGCTCAGCGACAGGGATCTCAATCTTGCCGTCGATGTACTCCTCGATCTTCAGGAGGGTCTCTTCCTCCATCTTCTCACCGTTGCCGTTGAGCACCTTGATGCCGTTGTCATAGAACGGGTTATGAGAGGCGGAGATCATGATACCGCAGTCGAAGTCGTCGGTGCGGGTGATGTAAGCGACAGACGGGGTGGTGGTGACGTGCATAATGTAAGCGTCAGCGCCGCTCGCCATCAA
>DNIP01000114.1 GCA_003499325.1 Oscillospiraceae bacterium | reverse complement strand
TGCGCGCGCGCGACCGCTTCGGTAAGCTGCTCGGTATCGGCTTGATCAGCCATATCGGATTGCAGGTCATACTGAATATATTGGTTATCACCGACTGGTTGCCCAACACGGGTATCTCCCTGCCGTTCTTCAGCTACGGCGGCTCCTCACTGCTGACGCTGATGTTCGAGATGGGCGTTATCCTCTCGATATCCAGATCGTCGAATATAGAAAAGAGCTAGTGGTCAGTGATCAGTTGTCAGTGGTCAGATCACAACAATGGGTGTGGGCGAAGCCCACCGAAAAAACTGTCCACTAATCACTGAACACTGTTCACTAAGAAGGAGATAAAATGAAAGTATTACTTGCCGGCGGCGGTACCGCCGGACATATCAATCCCGCCATTGCGATCGCGGGCTATATCAAAAAGATGGAGCCGGACGCGGAGATTTTGTTTATCGGCAACCGCGACGGCATGGAGCAGCGCCTGGTTAAGCAGGCAGGCTTCCCGATCAAATCCGTCGTGATCACCGGCTTCAAGCGCAGTCTGTCGCCGAAGAATCTGATCCACAACTTCAAAACTGTGGTTTATTCCTTTGAATCCCGCTCCAAGGCGAAGAAGATCATCAAGGAATTCGATCCCGATATCTGCATCGGCACAGGCGGCTACGTCAGCGGCCCCGTCATCCTCGCGGCGTGCAACCTTGGCTACAAGGCGATCATCCACGAGCAGAACGCCTATCCCGGCGTGACCAACAAGATGCTGGCGCAATCCGTCAACCGCGTTATGCTCGCGAACGAGGACGCCAAGAGCCGCTTTTCGGACAAGGCGCACTTTGTTCTGACGGGCAACCCGATCCGTCCCGCGATCCTCTCCACCAAGCATGATGAGGCGAAGGCGAAGCTCGGGCTGGATGACAGCAAGCCGATCATCCTCTCCTTCGGCGGATCGCTGGGCGCGGAGTGCATCAACCGCTCCATGGCGGAGCTGATCGTGCGTTCCGCAAAGGACAAAAAGTATCATCATATCCACGCTTACGGACAGCAGGGCACATGGATGCCCGATCTGCTAAAGTCCAAGGGCGTTGACCCCGATGAGTACGACAACCTCGATATCAGACAGTACATCGACAATATGGACGAATGTCTGGCGGCATGCGACCTGGTGGTATCGCGCGCGGGTGCGATCACCCTCTCCGAGGTACAGGCAAAGGGCAGACCCGCGGTGCTGATCCCCTCGCCGTTTGTCGCGGAAAACCACCAGTACCACAACGCAATGTCGATGGTGAACAAAAAGGCGGCAAAGCTGATCGAGCAGGCTGACCTCTCGGGCGAGCTGTTGATCGAGACCGTTGACAGCATGCTCACCGACAAGTCCGTGCTCGAGGAATACCGCAAAAACGCCCAGAAAATGGCGATCACCGACGCGAACGAAAGAATCTATCAGACGGTGAAAGAAGTCCTCGCTGATAGTTAGGAGTGAGGAGTTAGGAGTGAGGAGTTTCGGGAAACGCTGGCGCGTTTTGAATTGATAGCACGTGTGATATTAAAACTATCAATGGGTGCGGGCAACGCCCGCCATCAACTCCTAACTCCTCCTTCCTAACTCCTAACTGAATCTGTCACCTTTTCTCCCTTTCTCACATAGAATAAAAGGCAAGAGCTTTTGGAAAGGGTGTTGGGTGTGTCAGTGTTTGTCGTTGACGGAGGCAGAGTATTATCGGGAAAGGTGCGGCTGCAGGGCTCCAAGAACAGCTCCCTGCCGATCTTGGCGGCAACGCTGTTGTGCCGCGGAGAATGTGTGCTGCATAACTGCCCGCGACTGAGCGACGTGGAAGCGTCGCTTAAGATTCTGCGTTACATAGGCTGTACGGCTCACCGTGAGGAAAACACCGTCATCGTCGATACCGGCAGTGTGACGCGCTATGAGATTCCCACCGAGCTGATGCATCGGATGCGTTCGTCGATCATCTTCCTCGGCGCGATGATCGCACGGTTCGACCGCGTGAGAATGTCGTTCCCCGGAGGGTGCGAGCTGGGTCCCAGACCCATCGACCTGCATCTGAACGCCCTGCGTGAGATGGGGGTCGAGATCTCGGAGGATCACGGCGAGCTCGATTGCTGTGTCCAGGATGTGCTGCACGGCGCGAATATCGTCCTGCCGTTCCCGTCCGTCGGCGCGACTGAGAATATCATGATCGCGGCAGCCACTGCCAAGGGCACCACGATCATCAGCAACGCGGCAAGAGAGCCCGAGATCGTCGATCTCGCGGATTTCCTCAACTCCTGCGGCGCGCAGATCAACGGGGCAGGGGAGAGCACCATCATCATCGACGGCGTCAAGCGCCTGGCTCCGACCACACACGCCATGATCCCCGACCGCATCGTCGCGGCGACCTTGATGTCAGCCGCCGCGGTCACGGGCTCCGATATATTGATGACGGGCGTCGTCCCGTCCCACCTCGAGTCGGTGTTTCCCGTTTTTCGGGACAGCGGCTGTGAGCTCAACATTGACGGTGAAGGCGTTCGTATCAGCGCGCCCTACCGCCTGCAAAGCCCCAAGCTGATACGCACCATGCCGTATCCCGGGTTTCCGACCGACGCGCAGGCGCCTGTGATGAGCATGGCGGCTGTTGCCGACGGGATGACGGTCTTTGTCGAGAATATGTTTCTCAGCCGATACAGCCATGTCAGCGAGCTGTGCCGCTTCGGCGCGGATATCCGCGTGGAGGGCAAGGTCGCGGTCGTGGACGGTGTGAGAAGACTGCTGTCCGCCAACGTCCGCGCGCAGGATCTCAGGGGCGCCGCCGCACTGGTGGTCGCCGCCTTGTGCGCGAGAGGACAGAGCGAGATCGGCGGCATCGAATATCTCGAACGCGGCTATGAGGATTTTGAGCTGGTGCTCTCCTCGTTGGGCGCGGACGTAAAAAAGCTGTAATACTAAGTATCATTAAAACACTTTAACA
>DNIP01000133.1 GCA_003499325.1 Oscillospiraceae bacterium | reverse complement strand
AACATTTTTGTTTCCTCTGTTTGATAATTTGTGCTTTGCGGCGGGAGCATTCCTCGGCGGAGACGCCTCCCCCACTGTCACTTCGTGACGTCTCCCCAACGGGGAGCACCCCCGCCCTACTATGAAAATGCTTGAGCGTGACACTTGTGTCACGCGAGTGACCGACACTGTTCTCTATTCTCCGTTATCTTAACTTCGATGTATCCATTAGCACCATCGAGAACCGACCGACCTCGTCATAGATCTTTTCAAAGCGGTCGGCGTCCTCCCACTTGGTCACGCCGCCCCAGGAATCGGCGATCTTGACCTCGTTGTCCTCGAGATCGTAGCCGTACAGACAGACGCAGTGCTCCGTATCATACCACGGGTATTTGACGCCTTCATACTCCTTGTACTGCTCGATGCGGGGGCTGGTGCGGTCATAGGTCGTCCAGATCAGCGCGGGACATCCCGCGTTGACAAAGCGGTACAGCTCATTCATACTCAGTCCCGTTGTATCAAAGGGATACAGCTTTGCGTCGTTTTCTTCAATAAAATTCCATGCGGTCGTCACCATGCCGGGCGGATAGATACCCGCCCCGTCATAGAATCGGCGCGGATTGCCGCAGTAGCCGATGACGAAATTGTTGTCGTAGACCATGTAATCGTCCACAATATCGTCGATATCCAGATCGAAACCAAAGTGGGTCAGCGCGGCGGTCAGGGCGAGTGCCTCGCATCCCGCCTGCATCCCGTTCATCTGGTTGAGCGCCTTAACGTCCTCGAGCTGGGCATAGTCGGCATAGGAGCCGTTCAGGATCTTATCATACTGCCTCTGCGCCAGCTCCTCGATGGTCGGCGGCTCGGTAGGCGGCAGCGTCGGCGGCTGGGTAGGTGGTTGTGTCGCCTCATCGGCAGTTGCGGTATCCGCCGTCGCACTGTCGGGCGTTGATTCGACATTTTTCGCGCATCCGGCAAGCAGGAGCATCACCGCCAAAAGGAATGCCCATATTCTTTTCATATCTTTCCCCTATTATGTATGGTTGATAGAACTCGTCTGCCAAATCGATCCTATTTTCCGAGCTCTTATTTCTTATCTCTTCATTCTTATTTTAGCTCAACGATCGTCACGCCGCTTTCGCCCTCGCCGAAGGTGCCCAGTCGAAAGCTCTTCACCGCCTTATGGTGTCTGAGATACTGCTGGATGCGCGAGCGCAGAACACCGGTTCCCTTGCCGTGGATGACGGTCAGCATATGGATATTGCTCAGCATACAGCTGTCGAGGGCGCTGTCCACGCTCATGATCGCTTCCTCGGCGGTCTGTCCGCGCACGTCGATCTCGGTTTTGGCGAGCGATTTGACGTCCTTGGTGACGGTGCGTTCACGGCGCTTGGGCACGGTGACCTTCTCCGCCTCCAACAGCCGCAGGTTGTTGAGCTTGACGCGGGTCTTGATGATGCCCGCCTGTACCAGCACGCTGTCCTTCTCAGGCTTTTCGAGAACGACCGCTTTTTTATCGATATCGAAGATCAGGACGTTGTCGCCGACCTGCAGCGGTCGGGGCAGCTTATAATCGCCCTGCTCAGATTCTTTGATGGGATCGGCGGTTTCTTCGAGCTCTTTCATCCCTGTCTTGAACTTCGCCTTTTGCTCCGCCTCATACCTTTGATGCTTCTTTGCCTGTTCGAGCTCATCGATGATCGCGTATGCCTGCGCTCTTGTCTTGGCGGCAAGCTCCTGTGCCTTGTGCTTCGCCATCTCGACCTCACGCTTTGACTCGACCTTGGCGCGCTCGAGCTCTTTCTCCGCCTGCGCCTGCTTTTGCTGAGCGGCGAGGGTCGCCTCACGCGCTCTTTCCAGCTCGTCCGCCAGCTCCTTGCGGCTGATCTCCAAGCTCTCGACAACATTCTCGAATTGGCGGCTCTCGGAGGAGGTCAGGAGCTTGGCGCGCTCGATGACGTCGTCCTCCATGCCGAGGCGTTTGCTGATCGCGAAGGCGTTGCTCTTGCCGGGCACGCCGATGAGAAGCTTATAGGTCGGGCGCAGGGTGGTCACGTCAAATTCACAGCAGCCGTTCTCCACGCCCTCGGTTTTCAGCGCGAATTCCTTAAGCTCCGAATAGTGGGTGGTGGCGGCGATCTTTGCGCCGCGCTCACGGAGCTTTTCGAGGATCGCGACCGCCAGCGCCGCGCCCTCGACCGGGTCGGTACCCGCCCCCAGCTCGTCGATCACGGCAAGGGTGGAACGGTTGCAGCGCTTCAAGATGCCGATGATATTCGTGATATGCGCCGAGAAGGTGGACAGGCTCTGCTCGATGCTCTGCTCATCGCCGATATCCACCAGCACGCGGCGGAACACCGACAGGCGGGAGTTGTCCGACGCGGGCACCATCATGCCGCACATCGCCATCAAGGTGAGCAGCCCCAGCGTTTTCAGGCAGACGGTCTTGCCGCCCGTGTTGGGGCCGGTGATGACCAGCGTGTCAAAGTCATCCCCTAAGCGGATGTCCGTGGGGACGACCCTGTCCTTGGGGATCAGCGGGTGGCGCGCCGCTTTCAGCTCGATCACACCGCTGTCGTTCATCACGGGGCGCACCGCTTTCATTTTATATGCCAAATGCGCTTTGGCGAAAATCAGGTTCAGCTGAACCAGTGTTTTGTAGCTTTCGATGATATCGGTCGCACAGCCGGCGCACAGCCCGCTGAGCTCAAAGAGGATGCGCTCGATCTCCTTCTCTTCCTCACCCTTTAAGACGCGGATGTCGTTGTTCGCGTTGACAACGCCCATCGGCTCGATAAAGACCGTCGAGCCCGACGACGAGGTGTCATGCACCAAGCCCGCGACCTGAGAACGAAATTCCTGCTTGACGGGGACGACGTATCTGCCGTCGCGCTGGGTAATGATCGCCTCCTGCAAGTATTTTTGATAGGTGGAGGAGTGGATGATCTTGTCCAGCACCTCACGCGCCTTGGAGGCGACGATCCGCATTTTGCGGCGGATATCGGCGAGCTCTCGTGACGCGCCGTCCGAGATCTCGTCCGCGCCGATGATACAGGCGGTGATACGGTCGCTGAGGTTGGGATTGGTGTACAGCGCGCGGAAGTAGCCGTCCAGTGAGGTGCTCACGCCCGCACAGTGCGCGTGCCAGTCACGCACACCCTTGATAACGCGCAGGGCGCGCGCGATCGAGAGCAGCTCCGAGGTATTCAGACAGCCGCCTGCCTCGGCGCGGCGCAGGGCGTTGGTCACGTTGCTGATCCCGCCGAAGGACGGCGCGCCGAATCGCCCGATCAGGATATGAGCGTCCTCGGTCTGCGTCAACAGATGCTCGACCTTATCCAGATCAACCTGCGGCTCGACGGAGAGCGCCAGCTCCCCCGCCTCGTCGATCGAGGTCTCCTCTGACAGCATATGTAAGATTTTATCCAGTTCCAGTGTTTTAAAATGTCTGTTCATCATGGTTCATCAATGGTTGCTGATCTTTCGATCAGGCTGATTGTATCGCTTTATAGAATTGTAGGGTCGGATAATCCTTTTGCGTCATGTAGGCGACATAGCGCTCCGACGCGAGGGACAAGGGCGCCAACAGCTCCTCCTTGAGCTCAAAGGAAAAGAGCTTGTCAAAATCGGCGTACACGGTATGCCGTAGCGCCGTGATCGACGCGATCGGCAGGCGCGCGCCTTGGACGCCGTGCTTGTCCGCGCAGGAGGCACAGTAGAGCTTACCCGTATGGGGCACAAAGACCATCTCGGGCGCTTCATATGTGCCGCAGATATCACACATCACGAGGTCGGGCATATAGCCGCACAGAGTGATCAACCGCATCTCAAAGCAGATCTTGATCTGCAACGCGGGTCGCTTTTTGTTCGCCAAAAGATAGATCGAATTCAGCGCCAGCCGCAGCTGCTCCTTTGCCTCCTGCCCCGTCGGACAGAGGTTCAGGCATAATTCGCAGAAGTACTGCGCGAGCGACATATTCTCGATATCGGAGCGCAGTCCGATGAACTGCTCGAGCGCCTCTGCCTCGTCGATGCTGTAGCTGTCGCGCCCCTCAAAGATCGTCAGCGCCGCATATGATAAAAGCCCCGTGCCGGCGCACTTAGGGCTTTTGATATTCTTGGCGCCGCGCGCAAAGGCACGCAGGATGCCGTGGCTCTCTGTCAAAACCCATACCAGCCTGTCACGCTCACCGATATTCTGCTGTTTGATGATCAGACCCTTGGTTTTGAACTTCATCCTTGCCCTCTTGCTGTTCACCGCCGCGCTTGTGCTGGAGCTCCTTATAGGCAAGATAATCCATGACACTGCCGCTCTCGGTAAACGATCTCCACGCGTCTTTTTCGTCTTTCACACGATCATTCCCTTTACTATGGTATAGGATATCAACAGTCACCCTATGGTTATTATACCGAGATGGGTGGGCATTATCGCGTGAAATATGTAGATGGAAAATATTCGTAATCGGTCGCTGATTTCGTCAGAAACCACACCATTATGATTTTATCATAAAAGAATGAGCATATCAAGAGGAATATCGACCGAAATCGACAACAAAAAACTCCCTCGTTTGAGGGAGTCGGTATTTGCAGAAAAGGATCAATCAAAGCTCTTTTTATCGTAGCCGAAGTTCGTCAGCAGCGCGCGGCGGTTGCGCCAGTCCTCCTTGACCTTGACCCACGTTTGCAGGTTCACCTTGCAGCCGAAGAAGCGCTCGATATCCTGCCTTGCAAAGGTCGAGATCTTCTTGAGCATGGCGCCCTTCTTGCCGATGATGATGCCCTTGTGGGAGTCGCGCTCGCAGTAGATGGTCGCCTCGATATCCATGAGTTCGCCGTTTTCACGCTCCTTAAGGCTCTCGATCACCACCGCGGTGCCGTGGGGGATCTCCTTGTCACACAGCCGCAGGATCTTTTCGCGGATGATCTCGGAGACGATCACCTTCTCGGGCTGGTCGGTCAGGGCGTCATCGTCAAAGAAATGACCGCCCTCGACGCAATGCTTTTTCAGCTCGTCTGTCAACGCGGGGAAGCCCTCGCCCGTCTGAGCGGAGATCGGCACGACCGCGCCAAAGTTATACAGCTCGCTGTAAGCGAGGATCGCCTCCATCAGCTCTTCCTTTTTATTCTTGAGCATATCGATCTTGTTGATCGCGAGGATCGCGGGCATATCGGATTTTTTGAGCTTTTCGATCAGGCTCAGCTCACCCTTGCGTACACCGCCAGTCGCTTCGACCACCAGCACGGCAACGTCGCCGCCCTGCACGCTCTCGTTGATCGCCTTGACCATATATTCGCCCAGCTCGTTGCG
Organism: Oscillospiraceae bacterium; assembly: GCA_003499325.1. Classification (GTDB taxonomy): domain Bacteria; phylum Bacillota; class Clostridia; order Oscillospirales; family Acutalibacteraceae; genus Ruminococcoides. The sequence goes on along the minus strand of DNIP01000133.1, from coordinate 3,173 downwards.
GGGCTTTAACAGACCGGGGGTGTCGATGAACACCAGCTGATCGTCGCCGTCAGTGAGGATGCCCGTGATACGGGTGCGGGTGGTCTGGGGCTTAGAGCTGACGATCGCGATCTTGTGACCCAAGATGCGGTTCAGAATGGAGCTTTTGCCGACATTCGGGACGCCGACGATGGTGACAAATACGGATCTTTGTTGATTGTTCATAATCGTTTTCCTTTATCTTTTATCAACCAATGTTATACCGAAAAAACGCGGGATTGTCAATAGTTTTGCTACTTAGTATAAGGCGCACGCTTTGCGGCGTGCGCCCCGTTTACTTTCTGATCTCAAATCATCGGCGTCAAATTCTTTTCAGTCCGATCCTTGCCATGACGGTTTCTTCCTTTGAGCGCATCTCTGCCTTTTCCTGCGGCTCCATGTGGTCGTAGCCGAGCAGATGGAGCATGCTGTGTACCGTGAGGTAACACACCTCGCGCTCAAAGCTGTGGCCGTATTCCATCGCCTGCTCCTGCGCGCGCTCCATCGAGATGACGACGTCGCCGAGCAGCTTTGCCCCGGTATCGGGGTTGACGTCATACACGCCATTCTCGCCCAACGGGAACGAGAGCACGTCGGTGGCGGAGTCGATATTTCTGAACTCCTTGTTCAGCTTGCGGATCTCTTCATTATCCACAAAGCTCACCGAGACCTCGCTGTCGCCCTCGAATTTTTCCTCGCGCAAAACAGCGATGCACGCGCGGCGGATCAGCATCCGCAGTCCCGTGGGAATGCGCACCTTTTTCTGCCTGTCGGTGATAATCACTTTCACCTTGTCGATTGCCATTGCCATCATAAACATCATAATCCCTACTCTCTCTATGGCTCATCGATACGATGAGATCATGTTACGCCTGAATACGGAGCAGTATAGCATTACTGGCGGTCGTCATTACCGGCAAATCCATAACCAAACTATATCCTTCGTTAACGCGTCCTTGCTACCTCTCTTATATATATAATGATTAGAACCTAAGTCGCACACTACTGCGGCTTGTTGCTTCTGCTGCGCTCCTGCGCCTTTTCATACGCGCGGATGATATCCTGTACCAGTCGATGCCGCACAACGTCCTTGTCGGAAAAGGTCATGCGCTCGATGCCCTTGATCCCCTTGAGGATCTTGACCGCTTCCTTCAAGCCTGATTTCGCTCCCGAGGGCAGGTCGATCTGGGTGATGTCGCCCGTGATGACCATCTTGGAGTTGTTGCCCAGTCGGGTGAGGAACATTTTCATCTGCTCGGAGGTGGTGTTCTGCGCCTCGTCGAGGATGATGAAGCTGTCGTCCAGCGTTCTGCCGCGCATATATGCTAAGGGAGCTACCTCGATATTCCCTCTCTCCAGATATTTCTGATAGGTCTCGGCGCCCAGCATATCGAAGAGTGCGTCATACAGCGGCCGCAGGTAAGGATCGACCTTGCTTTGCAGATCGCCCGGCAGAAAGCCCAGCTTCTCGCCCGCTTCTACGGCGGGTCGGGTGAGGATGATGCGGTTGACCTCCTTACTGCGGAAGGCAGTCACCGCCATCGCAACCGCCAGATAGGTCTTACCGGTACCGGCAGGGCCTACGGCGATGGTGATCGTATTGTTCTCGATCGCGGAGCAATAGCGCTTTTGCCCCATCGTCTTGGGCTTGATGGGCTTACCCTTGGCGGTCACACAGACGCAGTCGGAGGCGAGCGTTTCGATCTTCTCCTCACTGCCGTCGTTGACCAGCGAGATACAGTAGGTGATGTTCTGCTCCGAGAGCTGTTCGCCGCGGTTGAGCAGACTGAGCAGGCTGTCGATAACCTTGCTCGCCTTGAGCACACCCTCTGCGTCACCCGAGATTTTGAGCTCGCTGTCACGCGCGTGAACGCGCACGCCGAACTCATCTTCAATAATTTTAATGTTGGAATCAAAGCTGCCGAATAACGCCGCGGCATGCTCCATACGATCAATGTTGATAATCTGTTCCATATGTCCTCTTGCAGAAAAGAATGATACTTTTCGTTTTATATGTCTATTGATTATATCATAAAATTCTGTGAAAATCAACTATAATTTTCAAATAAATTCTATTAAAATTGCCAAAACGCCTAATTTTGGCGGATAACAATCATATTATTGACATTTGAGAATTAATTATAGTATAATAAACGTTAGCCCAATTTGAAATACAACAAAATACTATTCATTATGTGTTATGAATAAGGAGATCATTTCATGAAACGAATCATATGTCTTGCGCTTTGTGCTTTGGCGGCTTTGCTGGCGTGTGCGTGCGGCAATACTAAGGATTCTACACCGACACAGGCGCCGCAGGAGGAAACACAGGCGCCGCAAACGCCCGATTCCGTTCCTCCGACCGAGGACGGCAACTCGCTGAGCTTGAAGAAGTTCATCAGCTCCTTTGATAAAAAGCCCGAAGTCGCGGAGCAAAAGAAGCTATATGAAGATGAAAACCTCTCTGTCTCCGTCAAGGGGATCGACTATACCGCGGTATCCGGCCCGCAGCTGCAGCTGAATATCGAGAACAGGAGCAACAAAGAGATCGTCGCGCAGTCGCCCTATTCGATTGTCAACGGCTATATGATCACTCCTGAGCTCAACGGCAAGATCGCCGCCGCAAAGAGCGCGGATTGCTCGCTGACCCTGCCCTACTTCAAGCTCGCGATCGCGAACATCACCTCGATCAAAAAGGTCGAGTTTGCCGTCAGGCTGGTTGACGCAAAGACCTATAACCCCATCACGACGACCGATCTGATCACGGTCGAGACCTCCGCCAAGCAGGATGAAGAGGTCGAATGTGACGAGAGCGGTCAGGTCGCCTATGATAAAGACGATATCAAGATCATCTTCAAGGGCGTCAACATTGACCGCGCTTATTCCGACGGAGCGGAGCTGATGGTCTATATGTACAACGGCACCGATCAGAAGATCGCCGTCAGAGCGAAGGACGTCGTCGTCAACGGCTACACCATGACCTCGGCGATGAACAGCACGATCCTGCCCAATAAACGCGCCGTGGATGTGGTCACCTTCTACAAGCTCGATATGGAGGAGCACGATATCGTAGATATCGACAGCATCAAGGTTTCCTTCACCATCAAGGACGCCGACAACTGGGAGACCATCGACTCCACCGATATGATCAGCGT
>DNIP01000002.1:11564-11933 GCA_003499325.1 Oscillospiraceae bacterium | reverse complement strand
ACGAAAAGGAGATCTCGGGCGGTGAGGCGCACACCACCAACAACCGCATGGAGCTCATGGCGGTGATCGAGGCGCTGAGCCTCTTAAAGGAGCCGTGCGAGGTCAAGCTCTACTCCGACAGCCAGTATGTCTGCAATGCCCTAAAGCTCGGCTGGGCAAGAAAATGGCAGCAAAACAACTGGATGCGCAACAAAAAAGAAAAAGCCCTCAACCCCGAATTATGGGAAAGGCTTTTGCAATTATGCGATATCCATGACGTCGAGCCCATCTGGGTCAAGGGTCACGCCGGTCATCCCGAAAACGAGCGCTGTGACCGCATGGCGGTGGCGGAGAGCCAGAAGTTTATGTAGCAAACCAACCTCCCTGAGC
>DNIP01000002.1:0-11454 GCA_003499325.1 Oscillospiraceae bacterium | reverse complement strand
TGCCATACAACGGCACATAACAACAAAAAAGTCCCCGTATCGCGACACAGCGATATCGGGGACTTTTCATATACAGTAAGCTATTTAACGTGTACGTATGGCCGATCGGTACACGGTAAAACCATTATTTTTCGAGCAGGAGCTTGTTCAACTCTTCCATGAAGGTGTTGATATCCTTGAACTGGCGATAGACGGACGCAAAGCGTACATACGCGACCTCGTCCACGTTTTTGAGCTGATCCATGGTCAGCTCGCCGATGGTCATTGAGGTGACCTCTCGATCAAGGGAGCTTTGAAGCTGGGCTTCGATGGTATCGACCATCTTCTCGATCTGCTCGATGGAGACAGGACGCTTTTCACACGCGCGCAGGATACCGGCAGTCAGCTTGGCACGATCAAAGACCTCGCGCGATTTGTCGCGCTTGACGACGACGATCGGGACGGTCTCGATCACCTCATGGGTGGTAAAGCGCTTGCCGCATTTCAGGCACTCACGACGGCGGCGGATGCGCTCGCCCTCGTCGGCAGGACGGGAATCGATAACCTTGCTTTCTTCAAATCCACAGTAGGGACACTTCATATTTACACCCCAATATCTTGAAATAATAATTCTACAATAGAAATTATAAACTATATATGCGATATTGGCAAGTTAACTTTTTGTAATCTGGCATTACAAAATAGTGAGGAGTTAGGAGTGAGGAGTGAGGAGTTGACAACAGATTCCATCCACGCTTGAACAGATAAATAAGCGCTTACCGCACAACTTTGAGCATCGTAAGCGCTTTTCGTTATTGATAAAACCAGGTTACTGAGGGATTGGCTTGTAAAACAAAGATGAAGGAGCACAGAGAATCAAAGACTCCTCACTCCTAACTCCTCACTCCTCACTGATGACAGGCTTCAACGCGCGATCCAGGATCCCGTTCATCGCGGCGATAGCGACGCCGTAATTCACCATCGGAATACCCGCGGATAAGGCAACACGTTGCCGGTGCTGCATTTCCTTTTCGTTGAGCATACAGCCGCCGCAGTGGACGATCACCTTGTAATCTGACAGATCATCGGGAAAGGTGCCGCCTGAGGTGAAGGTGAATGCGGGCTCGGCGCCCGCGTATTCTCGGATCCAATTGGGCAGCTTCACGGTGCCGATGTCACCGCACTGGCGGTGATGGGTACAGCCCTCACTGATCAGCACCTTGTCGCCGTCGCTCAACTCCTTCAACGCATTCGCGCCGCGGATCAGACCGTCCAAATTGCCCTTGAAGCGCGCGAACAGGATCGAGAACGACGTCATCGGGATACCCGCTGGCGTATGCTCCGCGACCCGCTTGAACGCCTGAGAATCCGTGATAACGAGCGCGGGAGCATGCTTCAGCCTGCCGAGTGTCGCTTGCAGCTCCGTATCCTGACAGCAGATCACGGTGCAGTGGTGGTCGAGCAGCTCGCGCAACGTCTGCTGCTGCGGCAGGATGATCCTGCCCTTGGGCGCGGATTCGTCGATCGGGATGACCAGCACGACGGTGTCGCCCTCCTCCACCAGATCGGCGACGATGCACTTCTCTTTCTCCTCCGACTTGATCAGGGTGGCAAGGCGCTCTTTGAGCTCCCCTATCCCCTCTCCTGTCAAGGCGCTCACAAGCAACTCACGCTCATTCAGATGCGGACGCGCCGGCATGAGATCGACTTTATTGTAGCACACGAGATACGGCAGCTTACGGCGGCTGAATTCATCCAGCAAGCGTTCATCCGCCGCGGACAATCCGACGGTACCGTCCACTACAAGCACGGCGATATCGGTCTTGCGCAATACCTCGCGGGTACGCTCCACGCGCAGCTCGCCCAAAGCGCCTTCATCATCGAAGCCCGGGGTGTCGATGATAACGACAGGCCCCAGCGGCAACAGCTCCATTGCCTTTTGCACAGGGTCGGTGGTCGTGCCGAGGGTGTCGGAGACAACGGAGATACGCTGATTGGTCACGGTATTGACAACGCTCGATTTGCCCGCGTTACGCCGCCCGAAAAAGGCGATATGCGGCCGCATCGCGGATACGGTAGAATTCAATGACATAATAGCTCCTTTAAAAAACGGGAAATTGCAAACGATCGCGAAAAACGATGCCGCCTTATTCGCTTCATAAAACCGGGTGAGGGCGAGCAGTGGCGCTTAGCCAATCACAGACTCTGTCTGTTCTTGGAGCGCTGTTGCATGGGAGTTGTTTGCCAAATCATAGATTTGGACAACTCCTCAAGCCCTCCCCTCACCGTTAACCATTAACCGTTAACCGTTCTCCGGTCAAAATCTGAAATCTCTGCGGTTGGAATTCTTGATATCCTCGATATTCTGTGCGGCGATGGCGCGCACCTTCTCCTTGGGGATGCGCTTCAACTCCTTTGCGATCATGTCAAAGCCGATCGCCTTGGTCTCGGGAGAAGCGTAATCCACCAGATACTCGGCAAGCGTCATCAGCGCGTTCGGATGACAGCAGTTGAGGATCTGACCCGACTTGCACAGCGACATGAAGCGGTCGCCTGTTCTGCCCTCGCGATAGCACGCGGTACAGAAGGACGGGATATGTCCGCTCTGCATCAGCCATGCGACGACCTCGTCCAGCGTACGCTGATCGCTGACGTCGAACTGCTCGGTATCATGCGGGCGATCCTTCTCCGCATAGCCGCCGACCGAGGTTCTCGAGCCGCCCGACACCTGAGAGATACCCAGTCGCAGGAGCTTGGAGCGCACCTGCTCGGATTCACGGGTCGAGATGATCATGCCGGTGTACGGCACCGCCAGACGGATGCAGGCGGTGATCTTCTCAAAGGTCTCGTCATCGATACCGCCGTCGAACTCGTCGGGGTCGATATCGTCGGCACGCTTGACGCGCGGCACGGAGATCGTGTGCGGCCCTACGCCGTGGACAGCCTCCAGATGCTCGGCGTGCATCAAGAGTCCCGCGAACTCATATTTATACATTTCCAATCCGAACAGAACGCCCAGACCCACATCGTCGATGCCGCCCTGCATGGCGCGATCCATCGCCTCGGTGTGGTAGTCATAATCATGCTTGGGGCCTGTGGGATGGAGCTGGAGGTAGCTTTCCTTGTGATAAGTCTCCTGGAACAGGATGTAGGTGCCGATGCCCGCGTCCTTGAGCTTAGTGTAGTTCTCAACGGTGGTCGCGGCGATATTGACGTTGACGCGGCGGATCGCGCCGTTTTTATGCTTGATCGAATAGATGGTGTCGATGCACTCGAGGATGTACTCAATCGGGTTCATCACGGGATCCTCGCCGCTCTCGATGGCAAGGCGCTTGTGACCCATATCCTGTAATGCGATGACCTCCGCCTTGACCTCCTCCTGCGTCAGCTTCTTGCGCGGGATGGTCTTGTTCTTCATATGATACGGGCAGTACAGACAGCCGTTGACGCAGTAGTTCGAGAGGTACAGCGGCGCGAAGATGACAATGCGGTTGCCGTAGAAGGCGAGCTTGATCTCCTCCGCGATTTCATAGATCCGCTTGGTCACCTCGGGATCCTCGCACGCGAGCAGCACCGACGCCTCGCGATGGGTCAAGCCGTTACAGCGGCAGCCCGTTGCGGTCGGGATCGGACGCGCCTTCTCAAGGATCTCGTTGATCAGGGTCATATTGTTCTTATTCTTCTCCGCATAAGCGAGAGTCTCGCGGATCTCTTCATCATTGATGAACTCCTCCGCGTGTAATGAAGCAGGGTTGTAAATAGCCATTTATTATTCTCCTTAATTTTTTAAGTGAGGAGTGAGGAGTGAGAAGCGAGGAGTGAATGGTGGGCGTTGCCCACACCCGTTATCATAACAAAAACTCCGTCATCCTGGATTTACAATCCAAAAGCCGAAGGCTTTCCCGAAACTCCTAACTCCTAACTCCTAATTCCTAACTATTATATACTTGCGTACGCTGTCTTAACGCTCACGCCGGGCAGGGAGCCGATCCTTCCGCTCAGGGCGGCGGTCTTGTCCTGCGGCGCGTCAACGGCAACGCTGATCAGCCTGAGCCCGCGTTCCTTATACGGCACGCCCATACGGCCGATCACATAATCCGCAAAATCGGATAACAGCTCGTTGATCTCCTTCGTCGCGTCATCGTTTTCCACGATAATACTGACGACGGCGACACGTGTGTCCATCAATAATCACATCCTTTATCTGAGCGATATCGCAATCGCTTTCCTTCATCAATGACAGCATATTTTATCGAATACTTACACGTAGTATTCACCATATTTCAGGCAATATAAAAGCCGCACCAAAAGGCGCGGCAAAGCGATCTAAGGAGAGAGCGCATACCGCACCCGCTCCGAATTTGCGATTTGTCAACGCCTTTCACTCAGGTGATCCGCGGATCTGCCTTTATGTCAGGTCATTTTAGTTTAATATAACACAGAAGTGACCGCAAGTCAATACAATGTTTGCGAGTAAATTCATCCTGTAAAAACATCCTCTGTTTCTCATATCTAACTGATAACACAAAACCACGAAGCACCATAAATTCATCATTTTGATATCGGGACGTAGAGGGCGACACCCCTAAAGTTTATGTAACTCCTCACTCCTAACTTCGATTATATTGACATTTTTCGTCAAGTTCAGTATAATCCGAGTAGAAGGCTCATATATATGAAGTGCTTGTGATCCTCGGCTGATCACAACCAATCACTCTGAGAGGAAAAAGATGACCGACAATTCCAGACCGCGCATCTTTAAATTTGATAACGTCAAGCTGCTCGTGATGATCCTTGTCGTCGTCGGCAGCTTTGCAGAGGAATTCACCAACAACAGCGATATGTTCCGCTCATGGTTCATCTTCGTCAATTCTTTTGCGGCGCCGCTGTATATCTTTTTGAACGGACTGTTCCAAAAGAGGTTCCAAAAGGGTTACCGGCCGAACCTGCACAAGATCAGCTACTACCTGATCCTCGGCTTTGTGCTGAAGATCGCGATCTTCGCTTTAAGACGGTTCAACGGTGAACAGATCGGGCTGGATCTGTTCGGCAGCGCCGGCATCGACTGGTATTTCTTTGTGATCGTCATGTACACGGTCACGCTGTATCTGCTCAAGGACGTACACCCCGGGATCGTGATCCCCGCGTCCGTCATCTTAGGCGTCGCGGCGGGATTCCTGCCGCTGGGCGATGAATTCTATCTGATGCGCTACTTTGTATTCCTGCCCTTCTACGCGACGGGCTATTACCTGACCTCGCACACGGTAAGGCACTTTTCACATCGGACGCAAGTCAAGCTCGCAGGCGTGGCGTTCTTGGTGACCTACTTCATCCTCTGCTTCAGAAAGAGAGAGACCATCTATCCTCTGCGTATGCTGTTCACGGGCAGAAACCCCTACAGCATTGTCCCCATCGAGGGCTGCACCTTCTATCACCGACTGCTGTGCTACGGTATCTCGGCGGTGATGATCATCTCGGTCATCGCCCTGATCCCCAACCGCAAGGTTCCCCTGCTCACGCACATGGGGCGCAACACCCTGGCAGTGTTATTCTGGCATTACCCGATCGTTCTGCTGTTATGGCACTTCGGCGCGTTCGACTTCCTGCTGTCGCTGGGTGATCCGCTCTGGAAGTTCAGCGTACTGACCGCGGCGGTGCTCACGGCGCTGCTGTTGTCCTTCGACATTTTCAGCTGGCCGCTGAGAAAGCTGCAAGGGCTGATCGACAAGATCCCGCTGATCCCCTGCGTCGTCATGGACAGCGTCATCCTGATCGCGGCAACAGTCGTCAACCTGTGGTTCCCGCTCTGAATAATAACGTATCAATTTCGGCACGGTTCCTCCGTGCCGTTTTCTTATACGCAACTATTTAAAATATTTTTGAAATACCTATTGACTTTTTGCAAAACATGGATTATGATAACCACAAGAAGGTATTTAAAGAAATTTTGAAATAGATTGCGAGGTGAGCCCATGTCATTAGGCAGTACATTAAAAACGCTATCCGATCCGCAGCGACGCGAGATCCTGACGCTGATCAAGAAAAACTACCGTATGTCGGCAGGCGAGATCGCCGAGGCGATGCACGTATCGCCGCAAAAGCTCAGTTATCATCTGAAATTGCTCAAGGAAAGCGATCTGCTGATCGAGAGCAAGGAGAAGAACTTTGTCTACTATGAGCTCAACGCCTCGCTCTTTGACGAGCTGATCCTCTGGCTTAAACAATTTTGAGGGCACTCGTTCCCTTTTCTATCTGATAATATCCGTCATCTTGGCACGTGTGCCTTTCCTATCACACTGTTCCCATCATCTTTCCTAACATTCAAGGAGGTTTACGATGAAAAAATTCAAAGGAATCATGATCATGATTTTAGCAGTCCTGCCGATGATCTACACCGCGATCGCCGTTTTCTTTATCCTGCCCGATACCGTTGCGGCACACTTCGGCATCGACGGTACACCCGACCGCTACGGTTCTAAATTCGAAGCCTTCCTCTTCCCCGCCATCATTCTCGGTATTGCTGTGTTATATTTCTTTTACAGAAAATTTCAACAGAGATCCTCTACGGAGGATAACGACCGCACCGCGCGGAATCTCGACATTCTGGATACGGTGATCCTGATCGTCATGGTCTTGTTCAACGCGCTGTGCGCCTTTCTGCTGACTATCATGAAGCACCCCGCATCGATGAAGAACAAGGAGAACATGATCTTCGTCATCATCTCCACCGTCATAGGCGTACTGTTCATCCTGCTCGGCAACATCCTGCCCAAGACCAAGCCCAACTCCTTTGTCGGCGTGCGCATGAGCTGGAGCACGGACAGCGACGAGCACTGGTATATCACCAACCGCAACTGCGGCATCGCCATGGTGCTCTCGGGCATCTGCACCGTGATCGCGGGGCTGATCGTCAAAAACGGTACCTATGTCATCTACATGATCCTCTCCCTGATCGTCTTTTTAACGGTTGCAACGATCTATTCTTATGTTATAATAAAGGGTAAGAAGAAATAAGGAGAACCATCATGCACGTTTACCGAATTGCGGAAATGAATATCGCCGTCAAGGCTAAATATGAAGAAACCTATCGCTACATGGCGGATTTTCTGACCGACAGCGAGGAATACGAATTGTTGATCGAGCCGACCGACGAGATGATCCGCTATGAAGCCGAGTTAGGCGAGGAGATCCACGGCGACGCCGGCAGTCCGTATATCTGTGAAGCGGTCGCCATCCTGCGCGTCATCTGCGACTACATCATCAACAACGGCGGCTTCTTCCTGCACTGCTCCTGCCTGAAATACAAGGAGGAAGCGATCATCTTCACCGCGCCCTCGGGCACGGGCAAAAGCACCCATGCCGCCTTATGGCGTAAGCATTTCGGCGATCAAGTCACGATGATCAACGACGATAAGCCGCTGATGCGCGAAAAGGACGGCAGATTCGTCATCTACGGCACCCCGTGGAACGGCAAGCACGGCATCGGCGCCAACACCTCCGCCCCCGTCAGGGCGGTCGTGTTCCTCTCTCAGGCGCCCGAAAACACCGCAAAGCCGATCGACCCCATCGAAGCGATCACCCTGCTGTTACAGCAGACCGTCCTCCCCTCCGACAAAGGCGCGCTCTCCAAGCTGCTCGATATGCTCGGCAGGCTGGTCGAAAACGTCCCGATGCTCCGATTAGGCTGCACCATCAGCGACGAAGCGGTGACGACGATATACCGAGAGATTTATGGACAAGAATAATCCCCGTCCTCAACGAAAACAGATCCGCATGCCGGAATATGATTACGACTCAAACGGCGCATATTTTATCACCGTATGTACAAAGGAAAGGAAACCGATATTATCAAGGGTTTCCGTAGGGACGACCATCGGTCGTCCGCCCGATGTCATTTTGACAAAATACGGACGCATCGTTGAAGAAGCCATTCAACAAATCAATACTATATACCCCTCGGTACATGTGGACAACTACGTCATCATGCCGAATCATATCCATCTTTTACTCTTTCTCTACTGCGACGACGGACGAGCAATGCTCGCCCCTACGGTATCGCGCGTGATCCAACAACTAAAGGGTGCTGTAACCAAACGCATCGGTCTCCCTGTTTGGCAAGCACGCTTTTATGATCATGTGATCCGAACGGAACGTGATTACCGCGATATATATACCTACATCGACAACAACCCCGCGCACTGGGCGGAGGACAAATACTACCAATAACAAACCACCTGCTCCATGGAACAGGTGGTTTTATTTTTATATTCGAATTATTCTATGCTATCAAAATACAATTACTTTGTCATAAACAGCACGCCGAGGGTATGGGGACCGCAATGGCTGGAGATGGTACAGGAGGCGCGGGTGATGTGCACTTCCTTAAAGATATTCTTCGCCTTGACCGCGTCCACGACCGAGTTGACCAATTCCGGATCCATGCCCGCATGCGTAACGAACACACGGTCGGGGTCGATATTGTCGTACTTACCGAGGGTGTCCTCCATGTACTGGAGCAGCACCTTGTCGAACTTGCCGCGGTACTTTTTGCCCACGCCCATCGAACCGCCGTCATCGTTGTGAACCTCGATCGAGGGCTTGAGGCTCAACAGATTCGCGCCGAGCATGGCGACTGCGGAGCATCTGCCGCCCGCGTGCAAAAAGTCGAGACGGTCGAGCACAAAGGACGCGTGCGCCTTGGGCACCATTGCGGTGACCTTCTCGGCGATCTCCTGTGCGGATAAGCCCTGATCGCGCAGCTCGCACGCCTTGATGACCAACAAACCCGAGCCGGTGGAAAGGTTCTGGGTATCGACCGAAAAGACCCTGCCGGGGAATTCCTCGGACGCGAGCACACTGCTCTGATGGGTCACGCTCAGCTTGGAGCCGAGGCTGAAATGCACCACGTCGCAGCCCTGATCGATGAACTGCTTGAAGAAATCGGTGTACTCACCGACGCTGCCGGCAGTGGTATGCGGCAGCTCCTTGGTTTTGTAGAAGATCTTGTACAGCTCCTCGGGGGTGATATTCACCCAGTCCTCATAGCTTTTACCGCCGATGACGATATGCAGCGGGATGGTAGTCACGCCGTAGCGCTGCTCCAGATCCCGGTTCAGGTCGCAGGTAATGTCCGATGTGATGATAACCTTGTTGCTCATGTTCAGCCCCCTGTGCGGTATTTTGTCAAATTCCGCAAATAATCATTGTAACTCGATTCATTCGATGGTATACTGATATTATCGACAGGATAACCGTTGATTGAATCAATGCAATAACTATGTCATTATATATCATTCCAATAAAAAAATCAAGTGCGAGGAATTACCATGATCAAACGATTCTGCTATAACCCCATGATCACCACAGGCGCCGTTGTCAAAGAGCTCCCCTGCTGCGACGGAGCACCCGAACCGTTCACTGTGACCGAGAGCGGCTTCACGCTGAAAATGGACGAAAGAACGCGCGTCTACGGTCTCGGCGAGACCATGCGCGGCATCAACAAGCGCGGCTGGATCTATGAGAGCCGATGCACCGACGAGCCGTTCCACACCGAGGACAAGCGCTCGGTCTACGGCGCGCACAACTTCATCCTGATCGACGGCAAGGAGCGATTCGGCGCGTTCTTTGACCTTCCCGGCAAAATCACCTTTGACCTTGGCTATACCGACAGCGACGTTATCACAATCACCCCCGAATGCTTCGCGCTCGATCTGTACCTCGTCACGGGCGACAGCCTCAAGGCGATCGTCAGCGAATTCCGCTCCCTGATCGGCAAGAGCTATCTACCGCCCAAGTGGGCGTTCGGCTACGGACAGAGCCGCTGGGGCTATGTGACCGAGGACGACATCAGGCGGTGTGCGGATGAATACAAAAAGGCAGGCATCCCGCTGGATATGCTGTACCTCGACATCGACTATATGGATAACTTCAAGGATTTCACCGTCCATCCCGAGCGCTTCCCCGATCTCAAAGCCTTTGCCGCCGAGATGAAGGAGCGCGGTATCCGACTGATTCCCATTATCGACGCCGCCGTCAAAAAGGAAGCGGGCTACCGCGTCTATGACGAGGGGCATGAGAAGGGCTATTTCTGCAAGGACAAGGACGGTGAGGACTACATCGTCGGCGTATGGCCGGGCAAAAGCGTTCTGCCCGATTTCCTCAATCCCGAGGCGGCACGATGGTTCGGCTGGCAGTACAAAGCCCTCACCGAGCTAGGCATCGAGGGCTTTTGGAACGATATGAACGAGCCCGCGCTTTTCTACAGCGAGAAAGGGCTCGAGCAAGCGATCAAAGAGGTCAAAAAGATCAATATCGAGAAGGTCGGCGCTTTAGACTTCTTCGGCACGCGCGACGTGCTCGTAAAGCTCCAGAATTCCGACGACGATTACAAGAGCTTTTACCACAACACCCCCGAGGGCAGATTCGCCCACTATGACGTCCACAACCTCTACGGCTACCATATGACCAAGAGCGCTTATGACGCACTGTGCGAATTGCGCGATGAGCCGAGTTTGTTATTCTCACGCGCGTCAACTATCGGCGCGCACCGCTACGGCGGCATTTGGACAGGCGATAATCACAGCTGGTGGAGCCACATCCTGCAAAGCTTACAACAGATGCCGGGGTTGAATATGTGCGGCTTTTTGTTCAGCGGCAGTGACATCGGCGGCTTCAACGGCAACTGCACCCGCGATCTGCTGATCCGCTGGATGAGCTTCGCGCTGTTCACACCGCTCATGCGCAACCATGCTGCGTTCGGCACACGCAGTCAGGAGGCATTCGCCTTCGGCGACACCGAGGTGTTCCGCCACATCATTACGCTCAGATACCGCCTGCTCCCCTATCTGTACGATGCATTCGTCAAGGCGGTCGAGAATGATACCATGTACTTTAGACCCCTCGCGTTCGACTATGAGGACGACGAGATCGCCGCAACGATAGAAGATCAGCTGATGGTCGGCGACAGCATGATGATCGCGCCGATCTACCGCCAGAACGCCGACGCGCGCCATGTGTACCTGCCCGAAAAGATGACACAGGTGCGCATGCACGAGGGCAAAATTTCCACAGAAGAATTAAGCAAGGGTTGGCACTATGTCAACATCCCCCTCGGCGACGTCGTCTATTTCACCACCTCACCCATCAAGCTCGGGGAAGCGGTCATGAATACGGCGGAAGTGAAATGGAAATAACTGAAGACTGAAACCTTAAAACTTAAAAATGAATAATAAAGGGAGGGCTGCGCCCTCACCCATATTCTATCATTGACCGAGCAAAGCGAGAAACCATCATTATTCATTCTTCAGTCTTCAATTTTCAGTTTTCAGTACAAAAAAGCTCCCCCTTTCGGAGGAGCTAACGCGTTAGGTTATTCGAATCCCTAAAGGGTTTTCACAACGGCAATTAAAGGATGATCTCGCCGTCGGTGGTGCCCATCAGGCCTGCGGCGTTCGCCTCATCGGTATCGAGGTGAAC
>DNIP01000157.1 GCA_003499325.1 Oscillospiraceae bacterium | reverse complement strand
CGCTCTTGGAGTGTTGTTGCATGGGTGTTGTTAGCCAAATCAAAGATTTGGACAACACCTCAAGTATGCCTGCGTCCTCCGCCTTGCTCTGCGAAATTTCTCGCTAACAAATTTGTTAAAGCGTTTATTGGATACTTAGTATAAAACTCTGTTTTTCTTGACCGATTCGACAAAAACTGCTATTATATAATAATATGTTACTATCATTAAAACGCTTTGATGCGAAATTATCAGCGAAAGTGAATGACAACATGTTCATAAAACGAATCCTTTCGATCCTGCTGGCGGCGATCATCATGATCAGCCTGCTTGCCGCTCTGCCAACGGCGGCTTCCGCCGCAGGGTTCTCTTATGTGCCGCGATTCAGCAACATCGAGGTCATTGACGGCGGTGTACGGTTCACATGGGAGCCATATATCGACAGCAATTATCCCCACGGCGTATTCTACCGCATCTATTACAAAAGCGCCGAGGACGGCTGGGTGAGGATGACCACCACGGCATCCACTCGGTTTGTCGATCTCGACGTCCATATCGGTCAGTCGTTCATCTATACGATCCGCTGCGTCACCCCTGATGGGAGTGATTTTGCCTCGGACTTCAACGCGGATGGCTGGACGGTCACCTACTATGATGCGCCCTCGGTTTCTGCCGAGGGCGGTCGGGACGCATCGACCGAGCCCTCCACCGAGCCGGAGGTTGAGCTCCCGATCAGGTCAAAGGGCGATTCCGACCTTGCCCCCACCGCGGCGAATACCCCTGTCATCAAGCGGGATACCCTCTCATGGACAGGCAGCGCGCCTGCCTATCGCGTTTATCGCAAGCGCATGGATTCCGACGAGCTCGAGGTGATCTGCGAATCAACTGCCGACCACACCTTTACCTATGAGTATGAGCAGGATGACTCCGTCTACGCCTACAAGGTGTGCGCGCTCGATCACTACGGAAAGATTGCGAGCGCCTGCGGCGTGACGCCCTATTTCACCGAGGGCAGCGTATACGGCAGCCGCAACCGCTGGATCTATGAGCTGTTGTGCACCAAATATGATGACGTTGCCGCAAATGATTTTTCGGAGTACACCTACGAGGAGCTCAGCGATCTGGCGCATGAATACGGCGCGTTATCGCCGACGGGCTACTTCAACGACGGCATGAGCCTGACCCGTCGCTTCACCGCCGACACGCTGGTCAACCTGTACCGGTATGAGCCGCACGCACTCGGCAACATCTACAACATCCCCGGCAACAATACGGAGAGCTTCATCAAACGGAACCGCAACACCTACTATGCCGCGGACACCTCCTACTCCAACATCAACACGGTCGCTTACTACGGCTGGTTCAATCCCGATTATCGCAATCGGCTCCGCCTCTATGACGAGGTCACCGCCGATGAATGGGATCATCTGATGGATGAGCTTGCACTCTATCGGACATGGCACGGCAAGACCGTGATCTCCTTCGGCGACAGCGGTATGCAGGGAAGGGGCAATATTGTCAAAGCCAACCGCGCGACCTTTGAGAGCTCGTGGCGCGATATCAACCGCAAGGATTTTGTCAACAAGCGTTTTCCGCGCATGAACGAGGAAATGATGGAGGGGCCTGTCGAATTCATCGGCGAAAAATACGGTATGAACCACCGCGATTACTCCTGGTCGGGCTCGTCGATGGGTACCGAGCTCGAGGAATCGGGCACCTACTACAGGTTCACCAACTACGCGTCCTATAAATGCCACATCGCCAATCAGGTGCGTACCGCGATCAGGGAGAATCAGGACGCGGATCTGGTCATTCTCAACGGCGGGGATAACGACGTTTATTATCCGTCGATCCCGTATTCTGCCGCTACTCCGTCCCGATATGTACATGACTGGGGCTACAGCGCGCCCGAGTGGTTCAGCAACCCTGACCACCGCGATTTCCACTACACGCACCCCGAGTATTTCCACTACAACGACAGCAAGGTCGTCGAAGATTATTCCAACGAGACCTCCTTTGTCGCGGGTACCGAAATGACCTTTGACCTGATCAGGAAGAACTATTCCTCGGCGCCCGTCATCTATATCCGCTCCCACCAGATCGATTACGGTTCGCTGGAATACCAGAGAGTCTTTCAGGAGAAGGTGCTCAGCATCGCCGCCGAAAAGGGCGTCCGCACGGTCGATCTGTTCAATCTCTCCGATCTTGACGGCTGTAACAAGCGCATGGTCGCGAAATTCTGTTATGACGGCTACTGGTCGGACGGCAGCGTTGACGATTCGGGCGTGCACCCCAACGGCCGCGGCTACTCCATGCACTACCTCCCGCATATCGAAAAGGTGATGGGGGAGTTGTAACAGTGAGGAGTTAGGAGTGAGGAGTTAGGAGTTGTTATTATCATACATCGCTCCATTTGTTTCACATTTAGATTATAAAAACAACAAAAAGGGTCATCGGACAACCTCTCGTCCGATGACCCTTATCATATATATTAAAACAGGTGTAGGCAAAGCCCACCATTAATTCCTCACTCCCCACTTCTAACTCCTAACTCCTCACTCCTAACTGTCACCCGTTCTCCACCACCCGCATGGCGATGGCGGTAATGTCGTCATCATGGTCGTTTTTTCTGCGCTTTTGCGCCTCCTTGACGATCTGCGCGGCGAGCTGTTCGGCGCTGCCCTCGCGCCATGTCAGGATCAGCCGCTCGATCCATTCGGGCGAGCCGATCATCACACCGTCCGACACCATCACAATCCAGTCATCCTTGGTCAACACAACGTCCTCCTTGCTGAATCGGGCTTCGTTCAGGATCCCGAGCGGCAGAGAGGGCATTTCCTTTTGCATCAGCTTGCCGTTCTTCTTGATATAGGTCGTGCAGGCGCCCGCCTTCATCAGCCCGACCCTGCCCGTAAAGCAGTTGAAGTCCATCAGATCCATCGTCGCGAGCGACTCCTCCTCGCTCTTGATCATCAGCGAGGAATTCGTCACCGCCAAGGCGCAGTCGTAGCTCAGCCCCGCCTTGCAGAGCTTGGACATGATGCTGACCGCCATGTTCGCGTCCACCGCCGCTCTGCCGCCGCAGCCCATGCCGTCCGAGATCAGCGCCACGGTACTGCCCGCGCCGTTGACAAAGTAATTCAGACAGTCGCCGCATAACTCGCCGTTGTCGCACACGTGCTGTGCTGAGCCGATCTCGAGGTCATAGAGCGGCATCTCGCACATCACCACCCGCGCCCGATCGCCCTCAAAGCTCAGCTCGGGGCTCTCGAAATACCGTCCGCAGGCACGGTTGACGACACGCAGCAACAGCGTTTTGGAGAGCGCGGTCTTTTTGCCGACGACGATCTCGATCTCCACGGTCATGCCGCTGATCTCCCCCGTGCGGCAGGAGCAGTCCGCCACCGTCAGCCCCTCCGCCGAGAGCGCCTCGATCACCCGCTCGGCACGCGCCTCATCATAGCCCTCCACCGCCGCGAACTCCAGCGAGAGATCGTGCAGGATATCGCTCAGCCCCGCGAACTGTCCCGCCACCACACTGCGCACCGCGGTGATCCGATG
>DNIP01000189.1:370-3056 GCA_003499325.1 Oscillospiraceae bacterium | reverse complement strand
GCGGGTATCAACACCCGCGACTATGCCGAGCGTGTTCCCGCGCTGATCGAGGCGGGCGCCGACGTGCTGTGCATTGATTCCTCCGAGGGCTTCTCGGAGTGGCAGAAGCTGACCATCGACTGGATCCGTGAGAACTACGGCGACAGCGTCAAGGTGGGCGCGGGCAACGTCGTTGACGCGGAGGGCTTCCGTTATCTTGCCGACTGCGGCGCCGACTTCATCAAGGTCGGTATCGGCGGCGGTTCGATCTGTATCACCCGCGAGACCAAGGGTATCGGCCGCGGTCAGGCGACCGCGCTGATCGAGGTCTGTGCCGAGAGAGATAAGTATTTTGAAGAAACCGGCGTGTACATCCCCGTCTGCTCCGACGGCGGAATCGTATACGATCACCATATCACATTAGCGCTGGCGATGGGCGCCGACTTCATCATGCTGGGCAGATACTTTGCCCGCTTTGACGAGAGCCCGTCCAACAAGGTCAGCATCAACGGCACTTATTATAAGGAGTACTGGGGCGAGGGCTCTCAGCGCGCGAGAAACTGGCAGCGCTATGACCTCGGCGGCGATAAGAAGCTCAGCTTTGAAGAGGGCGTCGATTCGCTGGTACCGTACGCGGGTTCGTTGAAGGACAATGTCGCGCTGTCGCTCTCTAAGGTCAAGTCGACCATGTGCAACTGCGGCGCGCTGACCATCCGCGAATTGCAGGAAAAGGCGAAGCTCACGCTCGTATCCGCGACCTCGATTGTCGAGGGCGGCGCGCACGACGTCATCCAGAAGGATAAGAGCTCCGCGATGAAATAAATAGTTAGTGGTCAGTGGTTAGTGGTCAGTGGTTAGTTGCTGCAATGTTAAAAATGGGTGTGGGCTTGCCCGCCCTTAACTGTTCACTCATAACCGTTCACTGTTCACTGATGGCAAAGCCATCTTAATTTGGAGGTAATTATGAAAAAAGTCGGAATCATTATGGGCTCGGACAGCGATCTGCCGATCGTCAAAAAGGCGACCGATATGCTGTCGAGCCTCGACATTCCTTTTGAAGTACACGTTTATTCCGCTCACAGAACACCCGTAGAGGCTTCTGAATTTGCGAAAAATGCGCGCGCACACGGCTTCGGCGTACTGATCGCCGCGGCGGGTATGGCGGCGCATTTGGCGGGCGCGATCGCCGCGAACACGACCCTGCCCGTCATCGGCATCCCCTGCAAGGGCGGCATGATGGACGGTCTGGACGCCCTGCTCTCTACCGTGCAGATGCCCACGGGCATCCCTGTCGCGACCGTCGCCCTGAACGGCGCGGCAAACGCGGCGCTTCTGGCGGCGCAGATCATCGCCGTCGAGGACGCGGAGCTTGCCGCAAAGCTGGACGCAAAGCGCAAGTCCGACGCGGCAGCGGTATTGGAGAAGGATAGAGGAATCTTAGATAGATTATAAGAAAGATAACAGATAATAGATAACAGGTAACAGTGAATGGCGGGCGCTGCCCGCACCCGATTTATCAATTTAAAAATCCGTAAGGATTTCCCTTCACTATTCTCTGTTCTCTTTTCTCTGTTCTCTGAATCAGGGAGGTATATCATGGGTGGCTTTTTCGGCATTACGTCAACCGAGGACTGCATGATGGATGTGTTCTTCGGCGTTGACTATCATTCCCATCTCGGTACGCGGCGCGGCGGTCTGGCCGCTTACGATCCCGAGATCGGCTTACAGCGCAAGATTCATAATATAGAGAACGCGCCGTTCCGGACAAAATTTCAACATATTTTTGATGAGATGCAGGGCACCTCGGCGATCGGCTGTATTTCCGATTCCGATCCCCAGCCGATGCTGATCCGCTCGCATCTGGGCACCTACGCCATCTGCAACGTCGGTATCATCAACAACGCGGAGGAGCTGATCGACAAGCACCTCAGGCATTCTTACGGACATTTCGACGCTATGACAGGCGGCAGGGTGAATTCCACCGAGCTGCTCGCGGCGCTGATCGATACGCAGAGTAGCTTTGCCGAGGGCATCAAATTTGCCCAGAGCATCATCGATGGCACGCAGAATATCCTGATCCTCTTGGAGGACGGCTCGTTGATCGCCGCGCGCGACAAGGTCGGCAGACTGCCTGTTTGTATCGGCAGAAGCGAATACGGCTACGCGGTGTCCTTTGAGAGCTACGCGTACCAAAAGCTCGGTTATGAGGACGACAGGGAGCTGGGCCCCGGTGAGATCGTTCTGCTCACGCCGACCTATCTCAAACAGCTCGCAAAGCCCGGCAAGAAAAAGCGGATTTGCTCCTTCTTATGGAGCTACTACGGCTATCCGACCTCGACCTATGAGGGCGTGAACGTCGAGCTGATGCGCTACCGCAACGGCTCGATCATGGCGCACCACGATCAGGAGAATCTGGGCGATATCAACGTCGATTATGTCGGCGGTGTGCCGGATTCGGGTACGCCTCACGCGATCGGCTACGCCAATGAGAGCAAAAAGCCCTTTGCGCGCGCATTCATCAAATACACACCGACCTGGTCGCGCTCCTTTATGCCGACCAACCAGACCGACCGCAACAAGATCGCGAAGATGAAGCAGATCCCCGTTTATGACCTGATCAGCGACAAAGATTTGCTCTTTGTGGACGACTCCATCGTGCGCGGCACCCAGCTCAGAGAAACGGTCGAGTTCCTGTATGAGAACGGCG
>DNIP01000189.1:0-245 GCA_003499325.1 Oscillospiraceae bacterium | reverse complement strand
TCGCGCAATACATCCGACATGGATTTAATTGCAAGGCGTGTCATCCTCGAGCTCGAGGGGGAAGAGGGCTTCAATCATATCAAGGAGTATGCCGACGGCTCCACCACCCGCGGCAAAAACCTGAGAAAAACCATTTGTCAGAAGCTGAAATTCGATTCGCTGGATTTCCAGTCCCTCGACGGTATTGTCGAGGCGATCGGCCTTCCCAAGTGCGAGCTGTGCACCTACTGCTGGGACGGCGAAGA